>JBBRHC010000024.1:0-21789 GCA_038223295.1 Opitutales bacterium | reverse complement strand
GATGGGCGGTGGGTTGGGTGGTTGAGCTATTTTGTAACGTAACGGACCGGCGCCGAGGCGACTTTTTCCAGTAGCCCGGGTGGGCCTTTCGCCACGCCTGCACCCGGGCGACTTGTTCGGGCCCGCGGAAGTAGTCCGCGTTGGCAGGCTTCTTTAGCCAGCTGCGTTGACTGTCCGCCTTGCTCGCCTTCCGGCACACCGGTTGGGCGCAATGCCGCTGCCGACCGCGATTACGCGCGTCGGGAAGAAAGAACTGACCACAATGCAGACACTTACACGAACTGATGGGATGCATCGCCCCGCATCCCAGAGCCGGAGCTACCGCATCAAATCATCCCTGTCCGGCTACGCACGTCCAACCCGTCACGGGGAAGAAAAACCACCCACGGAAGAAGATGTTTTCATTGGGAATATTGGAAGAAAACTAACCGAAGGAGAGGTGACTTCCTAACCGCCAGAAACAGACGACTTCCTACTCGCCGCTTGCACACGGCCGCAAAGGGGCGCAGAAGTCGAAAAAAGAAGGATTGGTTTTGCGCCTTCCGCGCCTTTTTGCGGCCCATTCACCGAGTGTGGCCTGAATTTTAACCTGTGTGACCAGAGTAGAAATGAATTGGCCCGGTGCTTTATCAGAGTTCGATGTCGCGGCAGCGGGCGTCGAGCTGGCGGGCGATGAGGTCGATGGTGGCGGGGTCGAGGGCGGGGACGGCGAAACCGGTGCCGCGGCCGCGGGTGAGCTCGAGGGCGGGGGGGAGTTCGCGGGGGTTGAGCACGGTGACCAGGCCGGCGGATTTGCGGATGATCATCCAGCCGGGGAAGACGAGCAGGGGGCGGACGGGGACGGGTTGGCCAAGTTGTTTTTGGAGGAAGGCGGCGAGCCAATCGGCCTGGCGGCGGGCCTGGTCGAGGCCGTGCTGGTCCTCCCCCCAGGGATAGGCGAGGGCGCGGCCGTCGTAGATGATCTCGTGGGCCATGAAGCCGACGCGGGCGCGGCCTTTGCGGCGGGTTTTGGTCTCGATCGCGAAAACTCCGGCGGGGCCGACGACGACGTGGTCGAGGTTGTAGGGCGCGAGGGTGGAGCCGGCGGGCGGATCGCCGGCGGGCACATCGTGGAAAACGCGGTGGCCGGTGGCTTTGAGGGGTTCGAGGTGCTCGGCGACGATGCGCTCGCCGAAGTAGCCGAGGGAGGTGTTGCGCCAGCGGTCAAGGACCGCGATCATGCGGCGCGCCATGTAAATGAAGGTGACGAGAAAGGTGATCGTCGTGACGCTGGCGACAGTGAGCTGCGTCCAGCCGAGGAGGAGGGTGGCGAGGTAAAATCCGATGGCGGCGACTAGGGCGGGAGCGACGAGGCCGGCCAGGATGGAATTGGTGATTTTCTCATCCAGCTCGGTCACTTTGCGGCGAAGGGATTCGCCGGGTCCGCGGAGCAGGCGGGTGTTCTCGGGGAAGGGGGCGCGGTCTTGGCGGGCGCGGCGTTTGAGGAAAATGAACAGCGTAACCAAGCCCATAAAGACCAGGAAATAGCCGAAGGCGAAGAGGGCGGTGGTCATGCGGAAACAGGCAGTACGGGCGGGAGGGGGCAGTCGAGGGCGGCGGCGAGGGCGCGGAGCAGGTCGGCCTCGGTCCCGGTGAGGCGGGCGTCGGCGGTGAGGGCGGTGGCGAGGGCTCCGAGGATGCGTTTGCGGAAAGGGGCGGGGGTGAGGGCGAGGCGATCCAGGGCGGCGTCGAGGTGGTCGAAGGTGAGCGGGTCGGCGGGGCGGTAGTCGAGCGGGGGTTGGAGGCCGTTGAACTCGATGGCGGCGCGGGCGAAGGCTTGGTAGGCGGCGGTGGCGCCCGTGGCTTCGAGGCGGGCGGCGGCGGAGAGGGCGAGGGAGAGCTCGGCGCTGACGGCGGCGGGGGCAAGCACGCGGAGGGCGTCGCGGGGGCGGGCGGAAAGGCCGATGGTGCGGGAGAGGATTTTTTGGAGGGCGAACTCGTGCGGGGTGACGTGGCCGTCGGCGTGGACGAGGGCGTGGAGGGTGTCGAGGAGGGTGGCGCAGGCGGCGGGGTCGAGCTGGCGGAGCGTGGGGGTGGCGAGCTGGAGGAGGGGCAGGCGGTGGGCGCCGGGCAGGGTGGCGAGCACGGCGTGGAGCTCGGCGGCGTGGCGGGCGTCGGAGGGCGAGGCGCGTTCGGAGACCAGCGCGAGGCGCAGGGCGAGGGTGGCGGGATCGGCGATGCGGGGGAGGCAGAGGGCGTAGCAGAGGGCGGCGGTGCGGGCGGGTTCGTGGGCGGCGTCGCGGAGGGGGGCGGGCAGGGTGGCGAGGAAGACTCGGCTGGCCTGGATGGTGGCGGGGGCGAGCTGGCCGGCGGAGCCGATGAGAGCGGCGGGGTCGATGCGCACGGCGGGGGTGGGCAGGAGGGCGGAGTAGGGCGGGGGCTCGGCGGCGTAGGCGGCGGCGGAGCCGGGGGCGGGCGAGGCGGCGGGGACGGAGGCGAGGAAACGGCCGTCGAAGGCGGAGTCGATGGCGCGGATGCGTTGGTCGAGGGGCGGGTGGGTGGCGAAGAGGCCGCCGAAGGTGGAGCCAAAGTTTTGCGCGAAGCAGAAGTGGCTGATCTCGCCGGCGCGGGGGGTGGAGAGGCGGCCTTCGAGGACGGTGCCGCCGAGCTTTTTGAGGGCGTCGCCGAGGCCGGCGGGGTTGCGGGTGAACTGGACGGCGGCGGCGTCGGCGAGGAACTCGCGTTGGCGGGAGACGGCGGCCTGGATGAGTTTGCCGAAGAGGTGGCCGATGTAGCCGATGACGAGGAGGGCGAGGCCGGCGGCGAAGATGATGACGACGGCGCCGCCCTTGCCCTTGCCGCTGCGTCGCGAGAAACCGGATACACCGGAGCGGGCGGCGGAGTGGAGGACGACGCGGCCGACGAGGGAGAGGGCGAGGATGCCGTAGACGAGGGCGGAGAGGCGGGTGTTGAGCCGCATGTCGCCGTTGAGGATGTGGCTGAACTCGTGGGCGATGACGCCCTGGAGCTCGTCGCGGGAGAGGCGGGCGAGGGCGCCGTCGGTGACGGCGACGGCGGCGTCGGCGGGCGAGTAGCCGGCGGCGAAGGCGTTGATGGCGGGTTCGCCGCGCAGGATGTAGATGGCGGGGACGGGGACGCCGGAGGCGAGGGCCATCTCCTCGACGACGTTGAGGAGGGCGCGTTCGCGGAGGTCGGTGGTCTCGGGGTGGACGCGCTGGCCGCCGACGTGCTCGGCGACGGCGGGGCCGCCGGCCCGGAGCTGGGACCAGCGGAGGGCGGAGGCGATGCCGCAGACGAGCAGGGTGAAAGCGGCGACGCCGGCGAGCAGATCGGGGCGCCAGAGATCGCGCGGGGTGCTGGTGGCGAAATCGGCGATGAGGACGGCCGCGGCGTAGGTGGCGGCGATGGTGCCGAGGACGGCGAGGGCGAAGAGGAGGACAAGGCGGCCGGAACGGCGGCGGGCGCGGGCTTGGGCCTCGAAAAAATCCATGGGCGGGTGGGGAGGAAGGCGTGGGTGGACGGGCGGGCGGCGTTGGGCCTACTTCGACTTTATTAAAATGAAGATATGGCCGCAAAAAGGCGCATAAGGCGCAAAAAGAAGGATTTGTTTTTGCGTCTTTTTGCGGCCCGTTCGGTGATCGTGGCCTGGGTTTTGACTAGAGTTTGCCAAAGCAGGATTAGGTCGAGGGCGGCACGGGCGGCAGCACGGGTGGAACGGGCGGCAGGGCGAACGGGCCGGCGGTGGCGAGGCGGGCCAGGCGTGGCTGGCGGACGATGAAGTAGTAGAGGACGGCGCCGAGCCAGCCGGTGAAGACAAGGATGAGGATCCAGATGACGCGGGTGTTGGGGTCGCCGGGTGCGTCGGGGGCCTGGGCGCAATCGATCAACATCCAGATCCAGAGGACGAAAAGCGCGATGGCGGTGCAGATGGCGAGGCCGATGAGGAGGAAAACGCCGAGTCCGAGGCCGAGTCCAAAGGCTTCGGGGGAGATTTGCGAGAGCATGGCGGCGGTGGGCGGGGCGGGACGCGGGTTGGGGCGGGGCGGGTTGAGCTAAAATCAGAAAGTGACTTTGGGGGCGATGCGTTCGGCGGGGGCGTCGACGGCGAAGAGTTCGGCGGGCTGGAAGCCGAGGGCGCCGGAGAAGAGGACGGTGGGGAAGGTCTCGCGGCGGGTGTTGTAGGACATGACGGCGTCGTTGAAGGCCTGGCGGGCGAAGGCGATTTTGTTTTCCGTGCTGGTGAGCTCCTCGGTGAGGCGGAGCATGTTCTGGTTGGCTTTGAGGTCGGGGTAGGCCTCGGTGACGACCATGAGGCGGGAGAGGGCGCCGACGAGGCCGGTCTCGGCGCCGGCGAGGTTTTTGAGGGCGGTGGCGTCGGCGGGGTCGGCGGAGGCGGCGGAGGCGGCGGCGGAGGCGATGTTGCGCGCGCGGATGACGGCCTCGAGGGTCTCGCGTTCGTGTTTGAGGTAGCCTTTGGCGGTCTCGACGAGATTCGGGATGAGGTCGTAGCGGCGCTTCAGTTGAACGTCGATCTGGGCGAAGGCGTTTTTGAAGCGGTTGCGGAGGGTGACGAGGGCGTTGTAGAGGCCGGCGACCCAGAGGGCGGCGACCACGAGGAGGGCGGCGAGGACGAGGAGGGCGATAAGGGCGAAGGACATTGGGGGGAGGCGAGGGGCGAGGGGCGAAGGGCGAGGGGCGGGAGGCGCGGAAGGCGGGCGGAAGGGGCGGGCGGAGCGGTCGAGGAGAGGCGGAGGGCGAAGGGAAGGGCGACGAGGCGGGAAAACGATGGAACGCGCGGCGGGGCAGGCGAGTCCGAATCACGGTTGCCATGGGGGCGGGCGAGTCGCCAGTTTCGCGGGCTTTTCTCCGTTTCCCTCCTCGGTCAACATCCTTCCATGGTGCGTCGTCTTTCGTTTCTCCTCGGTCTGCTCTCGCTCGCGGCGGGCGGGCGCGCGCAGACGGCGGGGACGGGCGGGGCGGCGAGGGAGGCGAGGGAGGCGCCGGGGAGCACGACGACTACCGGGCCGGGGACGGCTGCGGCGGGAGTGGCGGGCGAGGTCGGGGTGACGCCAGCGCCGGGATTGACGGAGGCGGCGGCGACGGCGGGTGGGGCGGGGGCGGCGGGCGAGGCGCGGACTTTGTTTGCACCGGTGCCGTTGGTGGAGGGCGTGCCGGTGGCGAAGGGGGCCTTGATCGTAAGCCAGGAATCGGCGCGGCGGGCGCTGGCGCTGGGCTTCGCGACGGCGGCGGCGGCTCAGGCGGAGCAACTGGTGAGCGCGGCGGAGGCGGGGAGCGGGGCGCGGGACGAGGCGGTGTTGCTCTTGACGACGGCGCGTTTGGAGCTGGGCGACACGGTGGGGGCGCTGCGGGCCTTGGGAAACCACAGCGAGGCGCGCTCGCCGGCGTATCGGCTGCGGGCGGGCTTGATCGCGGCGATCGAGGGGCGTTTCCCGGCGGCGCAGGCGGAGCTGGCGGAGTTGACGCCGGAGAGCCTGGCGGAGGAGGAGCGGGCGTGGTTTTACTTTTTGCAGGGGCTGGTGGCCGAGGGCGTGAAGGACGCGAACCGGGCGGGCGCGGCGTATGATCAGGCGCTGGGGGCGGCGACCTCGGATTGGCAACGGGCGCGGCTGCGGTTGACCCGCGAGCGGTTGCGACTGGGGCAGGGCGAAGTGACGGAGAGCCAGGCGAACGTGTTGCGCGAACAGGCGGAGCGCTATGCGGGGCGCGGGGTGGGGACGGACTACGCGGTGCAGTATGCGGTGGCGTTGGTGTTGCTCGGGCGGAAGGGGGCGGCGACGGCGTATCTGGAGGGGCAACTGGCTTCGTTGAACGAGCCGGGGCTGGCGGGGGCGCGCGATGATACGCGGCTGATCCTGGGGCTGATCGCGGGGCCGGCGCAGGGCGCGGGGCGGGCGGCTTTGGAGCTGTTGCTGGCGGGCGGGGCGGACGCGACGAAGCAGCGCATGGCGCTGCATCTGCTCGCGGAGGCGACGGATACGGCGGAGGCGCGGAACCGGCTGCGGCGCACGCTGGACGAGCTGTTGATGCGGGTGCCGGCGCATCCGTTGCAGGAGGATATGTTCCTGGCGCGCGCGGAGTTGTCGCTGGCCGACCAAGCCTACGGGCAGGCGGAGGCGGACGCGAAGGAGCTGTTGGCGCGGTTTCCGGCCTCGGCGCAACGGGCGCGGGCGCTGACCCAGCTCGCGGCGTCGGCGTGGGAGCAGAAACGGTTCCGCACGGCGGCCGACTACGCGACGCAGGCGGCGGGGGCCACGAACGAGGCCGGCGCGCGGGCGGCCCTGCGCCTTCTGGCGGCGGAGGCGTCGTATCGGGCGGGGGACTACGCGACGGCGGCGGATGTGTATGCGATCGTGGCCGAGGCGCCGCCGCCGGGCGTGGCGGCGGCGGTGGTGATGTTTCAACAGGTGATGGCGCGGATCGAGGCGGGGCAGCCCGGGCAGGCGGCGGAGCTGATCGACCGACTGGCGGGCGACGCGCGGTTCGAGGCGACGACGCGCTGGCAGGCGGAGTGGAATCTGGCGCGGGCCTTGCAGGCGGCGGGGCAGGGCGAGCTGGCGTTGGCGCGAGTCTCGCGGGTGCGCGGGGAGGCCGACGCGGAGGCGCGGCCGCCGGGGCTGCGGGCGCGGCTGTCCTGGCTGGAGGCGCGGCTGGCGCGCGAGGCGGGGCGGGCCGAGGATGCGCTGCGGCTGGCGCGCGCGGTGCCGAGCTCGCTGGCCGGGGTGGAGGCGCCGCTGGCGCGCGAGGTGGCTGGGCTGACGCGTTTGGTGGCGGCGGAGGCTTTGTTTAACCTGGATCGCGGGGACGAGGCGGTGGCGGAGCTGAAGAAGCTGCGCGAGGACATGGCCGGCTCGGAGGCGGCCATGCAGTCGTTTCTCATCGAGGCGGACATCCGGGCGACGACGGGCGGGCTGGTGGAGGCGCAGGGCCTACTGACCAAGTTTGCCGACGACTACCGGGACAACGCCTACGCGCCCTACGCGTTGTTCCAGGCGGCGCTGAATGCGGAGCGGCGAGGTGAGGAGGCGTTTTATCGCGAGGCGTATGTGTTGTTGCAGCGGATCGTGGACGAGTATGGGCAAAGCGAGCAGGTGTTTCGCGCGCGGTTGAAGCAGGGGGATTTGTTGCGCCGGATGAACCAGTTCCCCGTGGCGCAACAGATATATGAGCTCTTGGTGAACCAATACTCGCGACACCCGGACATCCTCGCGGCGCAGATGGCGCTCGCTGATTCCCATCGGGCGCAGGCGGCGCAGGACGCGTCGCATTTCGAGAGCGCGCTGACCATCCTGGAGCGGCTACGCGATCTGGCGGACGCGCCGCTCGGGGTGCGCGCGGAGGCGGGTTTTAAGCTGGGTGACATGCTCGCGACGCGGCTCGACGTGGCGGCGGAGTCGGCGGCGCGGGACGCGGTGGCGGCCTGGTGGCCTCTGGTGGAAACGCTGGTGCTGGACCGGGGTCGGGCGGCGGGCCTCGGGGTGCAAGGGCGTTACTGGATGGGGCGGCTGCTGGTGCGTCTGGCGGGAATCCACGAGGCGCAGGGGCGGGCCGACGAGGCGCGCGACATCTGGAAAGTGCTGGAGACGAGCGGTCTGCCCGGCGCGCGGCTGGCGCGGACGCGACTGGGCGCAGGCTCGGGAGGCGGGGCGGTGAGCGGGGTGGGCGGTGCGGGAGGCGGCGCGGCCGGAGGGGCCACGGGAAAAGGCGCGGCGGGAGGCGTGTTGGCGCGCTGAGTCGGGGAGCGAAGTTTTTCATGCCGTTGCCAATCAAATATTTTTCGATTCATGGATGCATCTAATCTTAGTCTGCTGGAACGCGGTGGCCCGGTCATGTGGGTGCTGCTGCTACTCGGCACACTCGCGCTGGTTTTGTTCGTCGAGCGCATGCTTTATTTGCACCGCGGGCAGATCCGTTCGACGGAGTTTCTCGACGGCGTGAAAAACATCCTCGCGCAGCGCCGGATGGCCGAGGCCGTGACGGTGTGCGAGGAGGCACCCGGTCCGGTGGCGGCGGTGGTAAAAGCGGCTTTGCTTCACGCCGAGGTCGATGAGGTGCGCATGCGTTATGCGGTGCAGGATGCGGCGGTGGTGGAGTTGCCGGCGCTAGAGCGCAGGCTGGGCGCGCTGGCGGCGATCGCGCACATCGCGCCGCTGATCGGGCTGCTGGGCACGGTGGTGGGCATGGCGACGACCTTTCGCGCGTTCATGGATGGCGGACATTACGCCACGGCACAGGCCCTCTCGACCGGCATGTGGCAGGCGCTCCTGACCGCCGGGGCGGCGTTGGCGCTGGCGATTCCCGCGCATCTAGCT
The DNA here is from genome assembly GCA_038223295.1 of Opitutales bacterium. GTDB lineage: Bacteria > Verrucomicrobiota > Verrucomicrobiia > Opitutales > Opitutaceae > IMCC26134_A. Next base: position 13,459 of record JBBRHC010000024.1, on the reverse strand, counting down.
CATCATCTATTACATGGGCGAGTGCGGGCGGTGGTCCGGGATGTGGAATGGGCGGGTAACGAAATCATGCGCTATCTATTAATCGACTACCGCGAGGCGGGTGGGTCGGCGGGCGCGGGTGGAGTGGGCGAGCGCGCGACCACATCCACGACCGCGGCGCCGAGTGCGGACGTGGCTGCGATGGAAGGGGGCGGTCGGTGATCACGAGGCCCCTGGATCTTGCGGCGCGGTTGACGCCGATCTCGCGCGGGTGGGACGCGTTGTTCTATGTCAACGTAGGGGCGCTGGCGTTGTTTTTTGTGTTGTTTGGGTCGCGCTTCGTGTTGGCGCCGGGGCTCGCGGTTGATTTTGCGCTGCCCAAGGCGGGCGCGGCGGCGACGTCGACCCTGGTCACCGACATCGTCATCGCGGTGCCCTCCACCGGTTTGGCGGTGGTGAACGGCGCGGTGATGGATTTTTCCGCGCTGAGCGGATGGTTGCGCGCGGAGGCGAAAAAGGGGGAACGGCCGAAGCGTTTGCTGGTGCAGGCTTCGGGCGGGCTACCGGCGCGAGATTTGGCGGAAATCTATGCGCTCGCAGCGGATGCGGGCTTCGCGGGTGTATTGGTGGCGACGGATGACGTCGGATATGCGGGTCGGGAGCGCAGATGACGATGCCGAAGACGCGGCTATCTCGGTGGGCGAAGGCGAGGGCGGCGGGGTTTTTCCTGGCGGCAGCGGGCGGGCTGCTCTGGCTGGCGGGGCAGGTGCGGGTGGTGGCGGCTTTCCCGCAAGCGACTTTGAACCAGGGGCATGCGCCCGAGCTGGTGGTTGCACGCAGGGATCGGCTACCCGAAGGAAACGAGGCGCGCGAGCTTCTGTGGCTGCTGGATCCGGGGCCGCTGTTTTTGCCGGGGGAGGAGGCGAGCAGCCCGGCGAGGGGCGACCGGGAGCCCGGGCGGATCGGGAGTGAGGCGGGGCAGGGATTTCCCGCCGCGTTGACCTTCCCGCTTGTGAGGCCGGCGCGCGATGTCCTGCGTCCGCGTCCGCCGGAAAACGCGTTGACGGCGTCGGCAACTTTGAGCGCGGGGAGGTGGTTGGAAGGATTCGCTCGGCAAGATGATGCAGACGGGGAGATTACCGCTGATCTGAGCGTGGCGCGGGCGGCGCGGGTGGAGGTGTATCGGGTGGGAGGGGCAGGCCGTGTGGCGACGGTGGATATCGCGAGGGCGGAGGAATTGACCCGTGGGGCTTGGAAACCGGTAGAATGGGGGGTTTGGGTCGCTGGGGCGGGGGGGGTGGGCGCGCCGGTCGTGGTCGTTTCCTCGGGGGTGGGCGAGATTGATGAAAGAATTCGCTGGATTGTGGGGCGCGAACTGCTACCGACGCTGCGTCTTCGATCCGGTGTCTATCGGTTGGAAGCCGGTCCTTGAGTGCTTTTCTGGAGAATCTGCTTGATTCGCCAAAATTGCAGTTGACGGGTCTGAAGTGGAATTGGAGGCTTATCGCCCTTTTCGTTTTTTGACCCTCCTCGGTTTGCCCAGATAGCTCAGTTGGTAGAGCACGCCCTTGGTAAGGGCGAGGTCGACAGTTCGAATCTGTTTCTGGGCTCCAGGTCAAAAATCGGATTTTCCTAATCCACCCACACACAAACGTCTCCAACTCCCATGGCTAAAGGCACATTCGAGCGCAAGAAACCCCACGTCAACGTCGGCACCATCGGCCACGTTGACCACGGCAAGACCACCACCACCACTGCCATCCTTGCCGTTCAAGCGCGCAAGGGCTTGGCTGAGGTCAAGACCTACGCTGAGATCGCGAAGGGTGGCACCGTGCGTGACGCCTCGAAGATCGTCACTATTTCCGTAGCTCACGTCGAGTACGAGTCCGACAAGCGTCACTATGCGCACGTTGATTGCCCCGGACACGCCGACTTCGTTAAGAACATGATCACTGGCGCCGCCCAGATGGACGGCGCGATCCTCGTGGTCTCCGCCGCCGACGGCCCGATGCCCCAGACCCGCGAGCACATCCTGCTCGCCCGACAGGTCGGCGTGCCCAAGATCGTGGTTTGGCTCAATAAAGTCGATCTTATCGACGACCCCGAACTCCTTGAGCTGGTCGAGATGGAAATCCGCGAGCTTCTCACCAAGTATCAATTCGATGGTGACAATGCCGTGATCGTTCGCGGGTCCGCCACCGCCGCCCTCGATAATACTCCCGAAGGCAATGCCGCCATCACCGCGTTGATGACCGCCATTGATTCCGAGATCCCCGAGCCTATCCGCGAGACCGATCAGCCTTTCCTGATGTCCGTGGAAGACGTGTTCTCCATCACTGGCCGCGGCACCGTCGCCACCGGTAAGATCGAGCGCGGTATCGTCAAGGTGAACGACACCGTGGAAATCGTCGGCCTCAAGGACACCGTGAGCACGGTCGTCACGGGCATCGAGATGTTCCGTAAGCTCCTCGATTCCGGCATGGCTGGCGACAACGTCGGCATTCTCCTTCGTGGTATTGATAAAGAGGGTATCGAGCGCGGTCAGGTTCTGGCCGCCCCGAAGTCCATCAAGCCCCACAAAAAAGCCAAGGCCGAGATCTACGTGCTTTCCAAGGACGAGGGCGGACGCCACACTCCGTTCTTCAACGGTTATCGTCCTCAGTTCTATTTCCGCACCACCGACGTGACCGGTATCATCAACCTGCCCAAGGGCGTCGAGATGATCATGCCCGGTGACAATATCTCGGTCGAGATCGACCTGATTTGTCCCATCGCGATGGAGAAGACCCAACGCTTCGCCATCCGCGAAGGTGGCCGCACCATCGGTGCCGGCCGTATCACCGATATCATCGAGTAAGATCTTTGCTATTGTCGTAAGATAACGATCGCCGAGGCCTGATCAAGGGCCTCGGCTGCGTCGTCTAAAGCTTTCCCTACAGGCGTGTAGCTCAATTGGTAGAGTAGCGGTCTCCAAAACCGTTGGTTGGGGGTTCGATTCCCTCCGCGCCTGCCACTTTACATAAATGAATAACCCGTTCCGCAGCACCCGCATTTTCTTCGGCGAAATGGTCGACGAGCTCAAGAAAGCATCGTGGCCGACCTGGACCGAACTGCGCGATTCCACCGTGGTGGTTATCGTGGCCTGTATGCTGCTCGGTGTTTTCACTAGCGTCGCCGACTTTTCGTTGTATCAAGTCGTCGACCTTTTCTCTTCCTGGGTTCGCTAAACACCATACCCCCGCACCCATGTCCACCCCGACCTCCACGCCCGTTGGCGCCCAGTGGTTTGCCCTTCACACTCTCTCCGCGCAGGAGAAAAAGGTGAAAACCTATATCGAGAAGTTCAAAACTCAGGAAGAGTTGGACGAGTCTATTTTTGAGGTTTTGCTTCCCACTGAAGTGGCGTCCGAGGTCAAGAACGGCAAAAAGACCACCAAGGTCCGCAACTTGTATCCGGGTTATGTCTTCATTCAGATGAAGATGTTCGATGAAGAAAACCGCGTGATAAACAAGCCGTGGTACTTCGTGAAAGAGGTCGCCGGCGTTATCGGCTTTGTCGGCGGTGATCGCCCCGCCGCGCTTCGTCAGTCCGAGATCGACGACATCAAGGCTCGCGTCGAGGCCGCCGCAGGCAAGGAAGTCCCCAAAGTCACGTTTGACGTGGGTGAAGAGGTCAAGGTCACCGACGGGGCGTTCGCCAACCTTACCGGTCGTATCGACGAGGTCGATCCCGCTCGCGGCAAACTCAAGATTTCCGTCTCCATTTTCGGCCGGTTTACCCCGGTCGAGCTCGAATACTGGCAGGTGCAACGCGTTACCGAGTGACGCGACGCCCTCTTTGACACCGCCGACGTTCAGCAAGAACCACACGTCAACTAAACACCCGCCAACCTCACCTTACCATGGCCAAGAAGATCCAAGGCTACATTCGTCTCCAATTGCCCGCCGGCGCCGCCAATCCTGCGCCCCCCGTCGGTCCCGCCCTCGGCGCCCAAGGCGTCAACATCATGGCGTTCTGTAAGGAGTTCAACGCCAAGACCAAGGATCAAAACGGTATGATCCTCCCCGTGGTTATCACGGTTTTCTCGGATAAGTCTTTCACGTTCATCCTCAAGTCACCCCCCGCTTCGATTCTTCTGAAGAAAGCCGCCAACGTCGCTTCCGGTTCCGCCAAGCCCAATCAAGACAAGGTCGGCAAAGTCACCACCAAGCAGCTTGCCGAGATCTGGAAGCTGAAAAAGGCCGACATGAACGCCAAGGATGAGGCTGCCGGTATCAAGATCATCGCCGGCACCGCCCGTAACATGGGCATCGAAGTCGTCGACTAAATTTCTCTTTCGTCAGGCCAACCAACCGCGGGAGCCCTAAACCGGCGCTTGAACCGCTAGGAGTCCAACATGCCAAAACAACCCAGCAAACGTTATCAGGCTGCCGTCAAGGTCGCCGATCTTACCAAGAGTTACACCCTCGCCGAAGCCGTCGAGGCCCTTGGTAAATTCCCTAAGGCTAAGTTCGACGAGACTGTCGAGCTGTCTTTCCGTCTCGGTGTCGATCCTACTCAAGGCGACCAAATGGTGCGCGGCACCACCCCGCTGCCTAACGGCTCCGGCAAGAAGGTCCGCGTGCTCGTCTTCACCGACAATCCCGAAATCGCGATCAAGGCCGGTGCCGACTTCGCCGGTCTTCAGAACATGATGACCAAGGTTTCCGAAGGTTGGCTCGATTTCGACGTCGCCATCGCGACCACCGAAGCGATGAAGCAGGTGCGCACCCTCGCTCGCGTGCTAGGCCCCAAGGGCCTCATGCCCAATCCCAAATCCGGCACCGTGACCGACGACATCGTCGCCGGCATCAAAGCTGTGAAGGCCGGTCGCGTGGAGTTCAAGATGGACAAGGCCGCCAATGTCGGCGTCGGCGTCGGCAAGCGTTCCTTCGCCCCTGCCGCCTTGGTGGAAAACGTCACCGCCGTGCTTGAGGCTATTTCCAAGGCGAAGCCCAACTCCTTCAAGGGCATCTACATCAAGTCCGTCACCCTTTCCTCCTCGATGAGCCCGGGCGTGCAGATCGCCTCCACCGAGTTCAGCAAAACCTAATCCGGAGCCCTATCCATGAGAGCTGAAAAAAAATACCTTATCTCCGAAGTCGAGACTCACCTCAAGAAGTCGGAATACGTCATCCTCGCCAACTTCACCAAAGTCACGGTCGCCGACACCGCCGAGCTGCGCAAGCGCCTCGACGCCGAAAAGGCCGAGTTCCACGTGGTGAAAAACAGTTCATTCCGCGTCGCGGCCAAGGCTTTCGGCCTGCCCGAGGTGGACAATGCACTCGCGGGTCCCACCGCGATCATCGTGGGAGGCAAGAATCCCGCCGGGGTCGCCAAAATTCTCAAGAAGTTCTTCGACGAGAAGCAGAAGCTCGAAGTCAAGGTCGGCGTGTTGGACAAGAAGGTCTTCTCCGCGAAGGACCTCGCCATCATCGCTGATCTGCCTCCGTTCGACACGCTCCGCTCCCAGTTCCTCAGCCTGCTTACCAGCAACGCCGGCGCCTTCGTGCGCCTCCTGGATGCCAAGGTCAAAAAGGATCAACCCGAGAGCCAGCCCGCCGCCTAAACCACAACCCCCTTTCTCCGTTCGGCGATTTGTATCGCCGAACGGAAAAACCAATCCACCGCGACCAGCTAGGGGATACGTCCCTTAAACGCGCCGCATCCGCGACCGCTAGTTTGCCGCAGGAGACACACACATGAGCACCATCACTAAAGATCAAGTTATCGAGTGGCTTTCCGGCCAGACCGTTCTCGAACTCGCCGCCCTCGTCAAAGAACTCGAAGGCAAGTGGGGCGTATCCGCCGCCGCCGCCGCCGCCGGCCCTGCCGTCGCCGCCGTCGCTGCCGTCGTCGAAGAGAAGACCGAGTTCAACGTTGTCCTCCTTGAGGCCGGCGCGAACAAGATCGGCGTCATTAAGGAAGTCCGCGCCATCACCGGTCTTGGCCTCAAGGAAGCCAAGGACCTCGTCGAAGGCGCCCCCAAGGCCGTCAAGGAAGGCGCGCCCAAGGCCGAGGCCGAAGAAATCAAGAAAAAGCTCGAGGCCGCTGGCGCCAAGGTCGAGCTCAAGTAATCACTTGGGTATCACCGCGTTTGACGCATCTTTTTCTGCGAGACAGGCCGTGCTTCTGCGCGGCCTGTCTTTTGCCTTTTCAATTAACTCGTTCTTTTTGGTGTCCGCCGAGGCCTCGTGCCCGGCGTTGGTTTGATGGTTGCGCCGGTCCATTCGCCGCGCGCCGCCCCCCGTATTTTCTCATCTCTCCCAACCGGATATCTCCATGGCCGACCGCACCCACTCTGAGCGTCAAAACTTCGGTAAGCTTCGTGAAGTTGCTCCCCCGCCCAACCTGATCGAAATCCAGATCACCTCGTATCTGGACTTTCTTCAAAAGGGCATGCCGGAAAAGCAGCGCAAGGCACAAGGCCTCGAGGCTGTCTTTCGTGAGATCTTCCCGATCGAGTCTTATGACGGTCGCCTGAATCTGGAGTATGTCTCCTACACGCTCGGTGAAGCGCGCAACACCGAGATCGAGTGCCTAAAAGACGGCGTTACCTACTCTGTTCCCCTTCACGTGAAGCTCCGTCTTCGCGAGGAAGAGTTCATCAAGGACGAAGAGATTTACATGGGCGAAATCCCCATGGTGACCGAGCGTGGCTCTTTCATCATCAATGGCGCCGAGCGCGTCGTGGTTTCCCAGCTCCACCGTTCTCCCGGGCTCTGTTTCGAGAAGGACCGCCACACCTCCGGCAAGGAGTTGTTCGCTTTTCGTATAATCCCCGACCGAGGCACTTGGCTGGAGGTTCAATTCGACCAGAACGACCTGCTCTACGTATACCTCGACCGCCGTCGTCGTCGTCGTAAGTTCCTCATCACGACACTTTTTCGCGCGCTCGGCTTCTCCGACAACGCCAAGATCCTGGAACTTTTCTACGAGGTCAAAGACGTTAAGATCAACAAGCTCCTAGACATGGAGAACGTCTCCACGCTCGTTTTCGTGGATGACGTCATCGACGCGCATAAGGGCGTCGTCCTCGCCCGCGCCCTTGAGCAGTTGACCAAACAAACCATTCGTACGTTCGAGAAGCACGACATCACCAGCGTGCGTGTACTCGACACCGCGATTGATGACGGTGCCATCGTGCGCGCGCTTAAGAAAGATCCGACGATCAACGAGGAGGAGGCCCTCAAGGAAATCTATAAACGACTTCGCCCAGGCGAGCCCGCCACCATCGCCAACGCCAAGGCACTGCTCAAGCGCCTCTTCTTTGATCCCAAACGCTACGACCTCGGCGCGGTGGGCCGTTATAAGATCAACCAGAAGCTGAATCTCAATACACCCATTGATCAGCGGATCATCATCACCGAGGACATCATCGAATCCACCAAGTATCTCGTTCGCCTGAAGCGCGGCGAGGGCGTCGTGGACGACATCGATCACCTCGGCAGCCGCCGCGTCCGCACCGTGGGCGAGCTCCTCGCAAATGAATGCCGCAAGGGTCTGGCCCGCACCGAGCGTCTGGTCCGCGAGCGCATGACCATGTACGACCAGTCCGTGGACTCGATCACGCCGAACAAGCTGATCAACCCCAAGGCCTTGACTACGGTAGTCCGCGATTTCTTCGCCCGTTCGCAGCTTTCGCAGTTCATGGACCAGATCAACCCGCTCGCCGAGGTCACGCACAAGCGTCGTCTCTCCGCACTCGGGCCAGGCGGTCTGAACCGCGACCGCGCCGGCTTCGAGGTGCGCGACGTTCACCCCACGCACTACGGCCGCATCTGCCCGATCGAGACGCCCGAAGGTCCGAACATCGGCCTGATCAACTCACTCTCTACCTATGCTCGGGTCAACGAGTACGGCTTCATCGAGGCGCCCTATCGCCTCGTGAAGGACGGACGCGTTACCGATAAGATCGAGTACCTCACCGCCAACCAAGAAGAGGGCAAGGTCATCGCCCAGGCGAACTCCGAACTCGACGACAAAAACAACTTTGTCGGCAAGGTCACCGTGCGTAAGGACGGTGAGTTCCTCGAGGTCCGCGCCGAAGAGGTCAACCTGATGGACGTTTCGCCCAAGCAGGTTATCTCCATCGCCGCCGGAATGATTCCGTTCTTGGAGCATGACGACGCTAACCGCGCGTTGATGGGTGCGAACATGCAACGCCAAGGTGTTCCCCTCCTCCAAGCCGAGGCACCCTTCGTGGGCACCGGCATCGAGGAGCGCGTAGCCCGCGACTCCAAGATCGTTTCTGTCGCCGAGGATGCTGGCATCGTCGCATCCGTGGATGCCAAACGCATCGTGATCACTCGCGACGGCGAGTTGCCTCGCAACTTCGACAAGAATCCAAAATCTGACGGCAAGACCGGCGTGCAGGTGCACGAATTGCGCAAGTTTATGCGCTCCAACGCCGGAACGAACTTCAACCAGCGCCCTATCGTTAAGAAGGGCCAAAAAATCAAAGCCGGTGAAATCATTGCCGACGGTCCTTCCACGGATCGCGGCGAGATGGCGCTGGGTCGCAATATCCTCGTCGGTTTCATGCCTTGGAACGGCTACAACTTCGAGGACGCCATCCTTATCTCCGAGAAGGTGTTGAAGGAGGATATCTTCACGTCCATCCACATCCAGGAGTTCGAGGTCACGGCCCGCGATACCAAGCTCGGGCCTGAAGAAATCACCCGCGATATCCCGAACGTCGGCGAAGAGGCGCTCAAGAACCTCGACCACAACGGCGTCATCCGCATCGGCGCCGAGGTGAAGCCCGGCGATATCCTCGTCGGCAAGATCACCCCGAAGTCCGAGACTGAGCTCGCCCCCGAGGAAAAGCTCCTTCGCGCCATCTTCGGCGAGAAGGCCGCCGACGTGAAAGATACCTCTCTCATCGTCCCCTCCGGCGTCACCGGTATCATCATGGACGTCAAGGTATCCAGCCGCGTCGATTTCGAGAAGGAGAAACTCTCCCCCTCCGACCGCCGTCGCGAGATCAAGCAGATCCAAGAGGAGTACAAGACCCAGATGGACAAGCTCCGTGAGTCCCTCACCGAGGCCCTGTCCAACATCCTCCTCGGCGAAAAGATCCCGCTCGATGTCACCAACGGTGCCACCGGAGAGATCATCATACCTGCCAACCGCAAGATCACCAAGACCTTGCTGCGCAAACTCGCCGCCGTCTCCAAACACGTAGAAATCGATCCATCCCCGGTTCGTATCAAAATCATGGAGATCATCGCGTCCTTCCAGTCTCGTTTCGACGAGCTGGAGAGTGATCGTGAGCGTAAAGTGGTCGGCATCGAGTCCGGCGACATCGCAGGCGACGGTTCGATCAAGCAGGTCAAAGTCTACATCGCCACCAAACAAAAGCTTGAGGTCGGCGACAAGATGGCCGGTCGCCACGGTAACAAGGGCGTCGTCGCCAAAATCGTTCCCGAAGCCGACATGCCTTTCTTGGCTGATGGTACGCCCATCGAAATCTGCCTCAATCCGCTCGGCGTTCCGTCCCGCATGAACGTGGGCCAGGTTCTTGAGACGCACTTGGGCTGGGCTTGCAAAAAGCTCGGCATCAAGGTCGCGACGCCCGTCTTCGACGGCATCCCCGAGAAACAGGTTCGCGAATATCTCCGCCAGGCGAACGAGGTCGAAAAGAGGGAGGGCGGTGTCGTCACCGTCACCACTTCCGGAAAAGCCACGCTCTATGACGGACGCACCGGCGACAAGATCGACCAGCAGGTGGTGGTCGGCTACATCTACATGTTGAAACTGAACCATTTGGTTTCGCATAAGATCCATGCCCGCGCCGTCGGTCCCTACTCCCTCGTCACCCAGCAACCGCTTGGCGGCAAGGCCCAGTATGGTGGTCAGCGCTTCGGCGAGATGGAGGTCTGGGCGCTCGAAGCCTACGGCGCGGCGCACACCCTCCAGGAGCTTCTCACCGTCAAGTCCGACGACGTGCAGGGTCGCACCAAGATCTACGAGTCCCTCGTCAAGGGCGACAACACCCTCCAAGCCGGCACCCCCGAGTCCTTCAATGTGCTCATCAAAGAAATCCAGTCCCTCGGCCTGGATATCCGTCTCAATAAGCGCGACGCCCTCGGCAATCTTGTCGAGACCCGTCCGCCCTCCGCCGCACAGATTGCCTCCGGCAATCCCCGCGCCACCAGCCTCTAAATCATTACCACTAGAGAACACACATGAGCATCCAACCCAACGAAGTTGCCGCCGGCTCCCGCGAAGAAGTTCGCTCCGCCCTCGGACTCGACGAGAATCCCTTCGACTGCGTCTCCATCACTGTCGCGTCCCCCGAGACTATCCGTAACTGGTCCCGCGGCGAGGTTAAGAACCCCGAGACGATCAACTACCGTACCTTCAAGCCCGAGCCAGGCGGTCTTTTCTGCCAAAAGATCTTCGGCCCCGTTCGCGACTACGAGTGCGCCTGCGGCAAGTATAAGCGCATCAAGTACAAGGACGTCGTTTGCGATCGCTGCGGCGTCGAGGTCACCGTCGCCCGCGTCCGCCGCGAGCGTATGGGCCACATCGAGTTGGCCGTCCCCGTTACCCACATCTGGTTCCTCAAGAGCATGCCCAGCCGCCTCGGCTTGCTGCTCGATATGACCGCCCGCTCCCTGGAGCGCGTCATTTACTACGAGAACTACATGGTGATCGACCCGGGCAAGACCCCGCTCGAACACAAGCAGCTCCTCACCGACACCGAGTACCGCCAGGCTCTCGATGAGTACGGTGACGATTCCTTCGTTGCCAAGATGGGTGCCGAGGCTCTGCGCGAGTGCCTGAAGCTCATGGATATGGACACCACCGTGGCCGAGCTCCAAGAGAACATGCGCGCGACCAAGTCGAAGCAGATCAAGAAGAAGCTCTCGAAGCGCCTCAAGGTCATCCAAGGTTTTATCAACTCCAAGTCCCGCCCCGAGTGGATGGTCCTGGAAGTGTTGCCCGTCATCCCGCCCGATCTGCGTCCCTTGGTTCCCCTCGAAGGCGGTCGTTTCGCCACCTCCGACCTCAACGATCTGTATCGCCGCGTCATCAACCGTAACAACCGGTTGAAGAATCTGATGCAGCTCAAGACGCCTGATGTCATCATCAACAACGAGAAGCGCATGCTTCAGGAGTCGGTGGACGCCCTCTTCGACAACGGCCGTCATGGTCGTCCCGTCACCGGCGCCGGCAATCGCCCTTTGAAGTCGCTCTCGGACATGCTCAAGGGTAAACAGGGCCGTTTCCGCCAAAATTTGCTCGGCAAGCGCGTCGATTACTCCGGTCGTTCCGTGATCGTCATCGGCCCCGAGCTCAAGCTCAGCCAGTGCGGTCTGCCCAAGAAGATGGCGCTCGTCCTTTTCGAGCCCTTCATCATCCGCCGCCTCAAAGAACTCGGCTTCGTGCACACCGTCCGCGGCGCGCGCAAGATGATCGAGAAGAAGTCTCCCGAGGTCTGGGATATCCTTGAGGAAGTGACCAAGGGCCACCCGGTTCTCCTGAACCGCGCGCCCACGCTGCACCGTCTCTCGATTCAGGCTTTCGAGCCCGTACTCATCGAGGGCGAGGCCATCCGCGTTCACCCCCTCGTCTGCACGGCCTACAACGCCGACTTCGACGGCGACCAGATGGCCGTTCACGTTCCCCTGAGCCTTGAGGCCGTGATGGAGTGCAAACTCCTCATGATGGCGACGAGCAACATCTTCTCGCCCTCTTCGGGCAAGGTGATCCTGACGCCATCCCAAGACATCGTCCTCGGCGCCTACTATCTCACCATCGAGCCCCGCAAGAAGCCCGTCGCCGGCGTGCACGTGCCGCTGCTCTCCGGTCTCCACGAGGTCCTCTACGTCAGAGCCGACGGTGCGCTCAAGACCCACGATTGGGTCGATGTGCCCAACCTCGACTTCGGGCGTGACACCGTTTACGGCAACAAGGACAAGCGCATCCTGCGCACCACCGTGGGCCGCGTGATTTTTAACCAGATTTGGCCCGAAGGTCTCGGTTTCGTGAACTTCCCCGTGCCCAAGGGCAAGCTGGGCGACATCATCCTCGCGACCACCAAGGTCACCACCGACGTCATCGTTGTAGAGACCCTGGATAAGTTGAAGGATCTCGGCTTCCAGGCCGCCATGCAGGCCGGTATTTCCATCGGCATCGACGACATGATCATCCCCGAGTCTAAAAAGGACATCGTGAAGGAAGCTCGCGTCCGCATCACCGAGGTCGAGAGCCAGTTTTCCAAAGGTATCATCACCGACGGCGAACGATACAACAAGGTCATCGATATCTGGACCGGCGTCACCGACAAGATCGCCAAAGAAGTGTTCGCCAAGCTCGAGTCCAACGAGGGCAAGACCGAGGTGAACCCCGTGTTCATCATGATGGACTCCGGCGCGCGTGGTAACAAGCAGCAGGTCCGCCAGCTATGCGGTGCTCGCGGCTTGATGGCCAAGCCCTCCGGCGAAATCATCGAGCGCCCCATCCTGTCGTCCTTCCGCGAAGGGCTCACGGTGCTCGAATACTTCATCTCGACCCACGGCGCCCGCAAGGGCCTCGCCGACACCGCGCTAAAGACCGCCGACGCCGGCTACCTCACCCGTAAGCTATGCGACGTCGCCATGGACGTGGTCATCGCCGAAGAGGATTCCGGTGCTCGCGAAGGCATCTGGAAGAAGGCCATCGTCGAGGGCGACGACGAGATCGTCTCGCTGCGCGACCGCATCGTTGGTCGTTTCAGTTCCGACGACGTCATCAATCCCCTCAACCCCTCCACGACCATCGTCGGTTCCGGCGAACTTATCACCGAGGAACTCGCCACCGTGATCGTCGAGTCTGGCGTGGAGCGAGTGAAGATCATGTCGCCCCTCAGCTCGACCAGCCCGCTCGGCATCGATGCCAAGTGCTACGGCATCAACCCCGCGACCAACAAAGTTGCGAAGGTCGGTGACTCCGTCGGCATCATCGCCGCCCAGTCCATCGGCGAGCCCGGCACGCAGCTCACCATGCGTACCTTCCACATCGGCGGCGTCGCCTCCGGCGGCTTCAAAACTCCCGAAATCCGCGTCCGCACCGGTGGCAAGATCAAGTACAAGGGCCTGCGCCTCGTGGAAGTCGCCGAAGGCGCCTCCATCGTGCTCAACAAAACCGGCTCTATCCAAATCCTCGATACCGAGGATAAAGAACTGGAAACCTACAACATTGTTGTGGGCTCGGTCCTTCCGGTCGCCGACGGTGAGCAAATCAAGAAGGGTGAAATCCTCGCCCAGTGGGATCCCTACAACGTTCCGGTACTCTCCGAAAAGGGCGGCACCCTAGCGTTCAAGGACATGATCACCGGAGTCACCGTCAAGCGTGAGCTCGACGAGGCCACCGGCCGCAACGCCATCGTGGTCATCGAGCACAAGGAGGACCTTAACCCTCAGGTCGAGATCCGCGACGGTGCCAACAAGC
>JBBRHC010000023.1:0-21950 GCA_038223295.1 Opitutales bacterium | reverse complement strand
CGAAGTGGATCGCCGCGATCTGGCGCAATCTGCTGGTCATCTGCTCGTTCGTTCACCCGCTCAATGCACTATTCAGTGCACCTCGGGATTCACGAACGACCATCTGATCCAACTTCTTGCGCCATCTCATCGGCTCCTACTCCGGATTTCGGGGTTAATGGTTTTGTAGTCGTCGAAAGGTGTCCGCCAGGGCGCGACGGTGCTGAAGCCGGCGTGGGGGGCGGCGCTCCATTGGTAGGGGCGGCGGATGTCGGGGTCGGGCTTGGCGCCTTGTTGGCCTAGCTCTTCGCCATAGTAGATGAACGGGGTGCCGGGCGCGGTGAATTGCAGGGAGGCGGCGAGGCGGGCCTTGGCGTGGTCGCCGCCAAGGCGGGTCATGGAGCGGGGTTGGTCGTGGTTGGCGAGGAAGGTGGCCCAGGGGTTTTCACCATAGGCGGAGCGAGTGCGGGCGAGGCGGTTGGCGAGGAGGTTGGGCGTGCCGAAGGCGGCGGTTTCGAGGAAGCTGTCGGCGAGGTCGAAATCGAAGGTGGCGTCCACGCTGCCGCCGGTGACGTAAGAGGCGGATTGGTCGGTGTCGGCCCAGACCTCGCCAACGAGAAAGACGTCGGGTTTGAGCTCGCGGCAGTGGGCGGCGAACTGGCGCAGCCAGCGTTTGGTATCGGAGAGATCCTGAAGGCTGTCGCCCGCTTCGTGGAGGTAGCGAATGGCGTCGAGACGGAAGCCGGCCACGCCGATGTCCTGGAGCCAAAAGCGGGCGACGTCGCGGTGGTGGGCGGTGACGGAGGGCTCGCGAAAATTCCAGTCGGGCATGGCCGAGTCGAAGACGCCGTAGTAATACTCGCCGCCGAGTTGGTGCCATGCGCGGTCGCCCCAAGGGCCCTTGGATTGGAGGGGCGAGGGGGAGAAACGGAAGAGGTCGCGGGGATCGGCGGAGATGGGCGCGGGCGAGCCGTGGTTCGCGAAGGTGAAGGAAGCGGGCGGTTCGCCGGCGGTGGGGGCGAGGAAGGCGGGGTGTTGCGAGGAGGCGTGGTTGAGCACGAGGTCGATGACGACGCGGATACCGCGTTTGTGCGCTTCGGCGAGGAAACGGCGGAAGAGCGCGATATCTCCGTAGTCGGGGTTTATGCCGTGGTAGTCGGAGACGTCGTAGCCGTGGTAGCCGGGGGAGGGGTTTATGGGGAGTAACCAGATTCCGGACACACCGAGGTCGGTGCCGGTGGCCGGATCGCCGTCGTTGAGGGTGTCGAGGCGGTCGATAAGGCCCTGAAGGTCGCCGATGCCGTCAGCGGCGAGCGGGCCGGTGGAGGCGTCGGCGTAGGAGCGGACGAAGATCTGGTAGAAGACGGCGGAGAGCCACCAGGGGCTTTCGGAGGCCGAGCTGGAGCTCGGCGTTGCCAGGGCGAGGAGCGTGACCGCGAAGGCGAGAGTGCGGACTTTAGAAACTAAGGGTGTCACGGAGGAAGGCGGCGTAGGTGTCGCCGTGTTTTTCAAGCCATTCGGTGCGAGCCTCGATCCAGGTGAGGGCGCGGCCCTTCTCGGCCTCGATCCACTTATGTTTACGGATCTCCTCCTTCATGATGTAGGTCATGCGGTAGAAGGGGTCGTGCAGCACCATGGGCGGCACAGGCACGTGGTCTTCGGTTTCCAGGATTTTACGCATGGGGGGTGCGCCCTCGCGAGCGAGGGCGGGTGATCACCTTACAACCTGTTCGGTTTGGGTATCGAAGAGGTGAGCCTTGGCGAGGGTGAGGTGGACGGTGAGCGAGTTGCCGACCGCGAAGCGTTGCTCGGTATGGAGGCGGGCGATGACCGTGCCGGAGCCGGTTTTCAGATACACGTTGGTTTCGGCTCCCATGGGCTCGGAGAGTTCGATGGCGGCGGTGAGGGGCACGGTGTCCTGGCCGCGTGCCTGCTCGTGGATGGTTTCGGGGCGAAGGCCGAGCACGACTTCGCGGTCGAGGTATTTTTCGGCGCGTTGGACGAGCGGATCGGCAAGGGGGATGAACACCGCGTCGGTCTCGGCGGTCTCGACGAATACGAGTTTGCCTTCGCGGCGCTGCACGCGGCCGCGGAGCAGGCTCATGGGCGGGCTGCCGATGAAGCCGGCGACGAAGAGGTTTTCCGGCTGGTTGTAGAGCGCGAGGGGATCGGCGACCTGCATGATTTCGCCGTCCTTCATGACGCAGATGCGGTCGCCCATGGTCATGGCTTCCACCTGGTCACGGGTGACGTAGACCATGGTGGTTTTGAGGCGCTGGTGGAGCTTGGTGATCTCGCTGCGCATGGAGACGCGCATCTTGGCGTCGAGATTGGAGAGGGGCTCGTCGAAGAGGAAAACCTTGGGGTCGCGCACGATGGCGCGGCCGACGGCGACGCGTTGGCGTTGGCCGCCGGAGAGGGCGGCGGGTTTGCGGTCGAGGATGGTTTCAAGGCCGAGAATGCGCGCCGCCTCGCCGACGCGGCGCTGGATCTCCTCCTTGGGGGTGCGGGCCAGGCGGAGGCCGAAGGCCATGTTCTCGAAGAGGCTGAGGTGCGGGTGGAGCGCGTAGTTTTGGAAAACCATGGAGATGCCGCGGTCTTTGGGCAGGAGGTCGTTCACGACGACGCCGTCGATTGAAATGGTGCCGCCGGTGATGTCCTCCAAACCCGCTATCATGCGCAGGGTGGTGGATTTGCCGCAGCCGGAAGGGCCGACTAGAACCATGAACTCGCCGTCCTCGATCTCAAGGTCGATGCCGCGCACGGCGCGGAAGGCCTCGTTTTTCTTGCCGGAGGCGGGGTAGGTTTTGTCGAGGGATTTGAGGGAGACGGAGCCCATGGGAAAAGAGGGGGAGGAGAGCGGATTATTCCTTCACGCCGCCGGAGGTGAAGCCGGAGACGAGGAAGCGTTGGCAGGAAAGGAAGAGGGCGGTGATGGGCAGGCCGCTGAGCACGGCGGTGGCGGCGAATTTGCCCCAGAGGTAGTTTTGTTCGTAGAGGAAACTTTGCGCCCCGACGGCGAGGGTCCATTTGCGCTCGGTCTGGAGCACGACGGAGGCGACAGGGTATTCGCTGATGTGGCCGATAAAACTGAGGATAAAAACAACCGCGAAGATGGGCGCGCTCATGGGGAGCAGGATGCGGATGAAGGCCTGGAAGTGGGTGGCGCCGTCGATCTTGGCGCTCTACTCGATGCTCACCGGGATGGTGTCGAAATAGCCGTTGATCATCCAGATGTAGATGGCGATGCCGCCGAGGTAGGTGAGCACCAGACCGGGGTGGGTGTTAAGGCCCATGGCGGGCACGAAGGCTCCGATAAGCTGGAGCAGGGCGTAGAGCGCCACGAGCGCCAGCACCATGGGGAAGACCTGGAGGATCAGCAGGGACTTGAGCAGCAGGTTGCGAAAGGCGAACTGCATGCGCGCGAAGGCGTAGGCGGCGGTGCCGGAGAGCAGGATGATGAACACGGAGGCGGCGGTGGCGACCTTGAGCGAGTTCCAGAACCAGAGCAGGACGGGCGTAGTGGCTCGTTCGATACGGGCGGAGCCGTCGGCGCCGAAAGTCTCGTAGGGGATGCCGAGCACGTATTTCCAGTGGTCGAGGGAGAAGTTATCCCCGACGGGAATCAGCGGGCCGAGGGCGAGGTCGCCCTTGCGGAAGCTGATGGCGAGAATCATCAGGAACGGGGTGAGCGTGAGGGTGAGGAAGAGCGCCAGAAAGACGTGGGCGCAAATGAGTTTGGCGCGGCGGAAGGAGGAGGCTTTCATAAATTTATGATTTACGATTTCAGATTTATGATTTGGCGGAGTCGCGAAGGCCCGGGTCAGGTCTTCTGGTTTTTGAGGTTCCACCAGGAGATGAGGGCCACGATGACGAAGATCACGGTCGCGATGGCGCTGGCGTAGCCGAAGTTTTGGGCGGAGTCGCGGAAGGCGATGCGGAAGGTGTAGCTGACGAGGATGTAGGTCTGGCCGGCGACCGTGCTGGCCCCGACCATGTCGGGCCCGCCGCCGGTGAGCAGGTAGATCAAAAGGAAGTTGTTAAAGTTGAACGCGAAGGAGGCGACGAGCAGCGGAAAGAGCGGTTTCCAGATGAGGGGCAGCGTGAGTTTAAAAAAGTCGTGGATGGCGTTGGAGCCGTCGATGGCGCTGGCCTCGTAGATGGTGTCGGGCACGGATTGGAGGATGCCGGTGCAGACGATCATCATGTGGGGAAAACCGAGCCAGGTGTTGACCAGGAGGATCATGGTCTTGGCCAACAGAGGGTCGGCGAACCACTCGGGCTTGAGGCCGAAGACGGCGTCGAGCATGGCGTTAATTTCGCCGAAATTTTGGTTAAACAATCCCTTGAACATGAGGATCGAGATGAAGGCGGGGACGGCGTAGGGCAGGATGAGCAGGGTGCGGTAAAGTTTGCGGCCGTGGAGTTCCTTCCACTGGAGCAGCACGGCGAGAGTCATGCCGACGGCGAGGGAGAGACCGACGGAGCCGAGGGCGAAGACGACGGTCCAGATGAAGATCTTGATGAAGGGGCCCCGGATGCCCTTGTCGGTGAGCACGCGGGTGTAGTTGGAAAACCCTACATGGGCGCGGAAGCCGGGGCCGTAGGGCGTGCCGGCGGGCGCCATCTCGGAGTCGGCGACGTGGACGAATCGGCCCAAGGAAGAGTCGGGGATGATGCGCGCACCGTTCTGCGCGTGGGTGAAGGAGTCGTCGGCGGGATCGTGTCTCCAGAGCGGGAGGCGCGGGCCAAATTCGCGCAGACCGGTGTTGGTGAGCAGCGTGCCATCGGGCAGGTTTACCGAGACGGACTGGAGTCCGCCGCGAAGCGGGATGACGTCGCGGAGGGTGAGTGAAGCGGAGTCGGGCGCGTGGGCTGTTTTCAGAAACGAGGGCGGCGGCGAGCGGCCCGGCGGGGGCCGGAGCGAGCGGGAAAGGCGGGGTGACGTAACGCGTGCCGGCCGGGTCTTTGTCGGTGAGCACGAGCACGTAGGTGGCTGGCTCGCCGCCTACGCGGTGGAGGGCAAAGGGATACTTGGTGTCGCCGGCGAGGTAGGTCTCGGTCTGGAAGTAGCGGACGACCTGCGGGAGGCGCAGCAAGTTGGCGGACGAGTAGTTGGTGAAGCTGATGTAGACGGTGTAGCCGAGCGGGAAGAGGACGAAGATCGCGAAGCCGAGCAGCCCGGGGAAGAGGTAGCGCCAGGTGTAGGCTTTGGCGCGCAGGTAGGTAACGCCGAGCAGGCCCGCGACGATCATCGCGCCCACGCCGATCAACGGTTCGCCGCCCAAGTAGAGGCGCGCGCTCAGGAAAAGCGCGGCGACGACGAGGGCGGCGACGATGACGTGATAAAGGGCGCGAAGGGCGGCGGGGGGCATTGCGAGGCGAAAGCGGGGTGGGGCGTGCGAATGGCTGACTAGCTGACGGAAAACGGAACACGGGCGGGACGCCCGTGCCACTGCGGAGCTGGCGAACGGAACACGGTCGGGACGCCCGCGCCACGGCGAGTGGAGCGGGAACTACTCGCCGGGCTTCATGCGTTGGGCGGCGAGATCGAGGGCTTTTTGCGAGGTGGCCTGGCCGTTGGTGGCGTTGCTGAGGGCGGCGCCGAAGGCGGTCCAATAACGCCCCATTTCGGGCACGTTGGGCATGAGGATGCCGGCGTCCACGGAGGCCTTGGAGGCGGCGATGAGCGGGTCCTTGGAAAGCTCGTTGTAGAACGATTCGAGGGCGGGAACGCCGAGCGGAACGTCGGCGTTCATGGTGCGCAGGTCCTCGTCGGTGAGGAGGTGGTTTTTAAGGAACTCCACCGCGAGGTCGGCATTTGGCGAGGAGCGGTTGATCATGGCGCCGAGCACGCCGACGAAGGGGCGGCCGGGCTTTCCCGCCTCGACGCCCGGCAGAGGCGCGACGGCGAAGGGGATGCCGCTCTTGCGCAGGTTGCCCCAGGCCCAGGGACCGGAGACCATCATGGCGAGTTCGCCGACGTTCATCTTGGCGTCCATGACGGAGTAGGAGGTGCCCTTGGGCATGATGCCGTCGTTGACGAGGGCGACGATCTGGTCGAGGGCGGCGACCGCGCCGGGAACGTTCACGCCGATGTCGGCGACGTTGTAGTTTCCCTGGGCGTCGCGGCCAAAGACATAGCCGCCGCCGCCGGCGAGGAAGCCCCAGCTAAAGTAGGGCGTGGCGTAGTCCCACATAATGGGCGTGACGTCTTTTTTCTTCAGCTCGGCGGAGAGCGCCACGACTTCGGCGAGCGTCTTGGGCGGGGTTTTGACGTGGTCGGTGTTGTAGATTAGGCCGACGGATTCAAGGGAGACGGGGTAGGCCCAGACACGGCCCTTGTGGGTGAAGGCCTCCCAGCCTTTGGGGAAAAATTTCGCGCGGGTGGCGGAGTCGATTTCTAGCGGGGGAAGCAGGCCTGCGTCGGCCCACTCGCCAAGACGGTCATGGGGCCACATGAAGATATCGGGACCCTGGCCGGCCTGGGCGGACTGGAAAAATTTGTCGGTCACGCCCTCGGGGGCTTCGACGCGGACGGGCACGCCGAGCTCCTTGGTGAATCTTTCGCCGACGGCCTGGAGGCCGCGGTAGCCTTTGTCGCCGTTTATCCAGATGAGGATCTCGCCCTCCTTGTGGGCTAGACCGACGGTGGGGGCGAGGGCGGCGGCGGCGAGGGCGACGCCGAGCAGCGAGGTGAGAAGACGGGGGAGGCGCATGGCGGAAAGAGCTAGAGTGCGGATAAAAAACGGATTGGGGTGTGAGGGCGAAAAGCCGTCGCGCGGGAAAAACGGCGGCGGGCGTAAGGATTTAGCGGATACGGATCACCACCAGGTCTCGGCCTGGACGCCGAAGTTGAAGGACCAGTCCTCCCCGGAGCCGACGCCGTTGGGCGAGTAGTAGCCGGGCTCGCCCATCCAGTGGAAGGCGGAGACAAAGGCGCGTAGCTCGGGGCGGGACCAGAAGGCGCCCGAGGGCTTGATGACGGCGCCGACGGTCAGCTTGCCGAGCAAGGTGTCGCTGTTGTTGGCATCGAACCGCACGTCGTTCGACCAGTCCACGCCGAGCTCGGTTTCGAGGCCGACGTGTTTGTAGATCGGGCGTATGGCGCCGGAGACGAAGAGACGATCGGTGCCGGCGGCGCCGAAGTTGGTTTCGTTGTAGTTAACGATGCCGGCGGCCATGACGGAAAAATTATCGTCGAACTGCCACACGGTCTGGTTGGTGCGCTGGAGGGTCTCGGACTCGTCGATGAGGTCCTTGCCGACGAGGGAAACGGCGGTGACGTAGGTGTTGAATTGGGAGCCGACGCCGGCGCCGTATTGGACGGACCACTTGTTAAAACCCTTGCTGAGGGTGTTGGATTGGACCCATCCGACGGACCAGCCCAGTTCCTCGTTCGGGTTCACGCCGGAGCCGCCGTTTACGTAGCCGGGGGCGACCCATAGCATGCCTTTGCCGCCAAAGGTGGGGAGCTCGCTCCAGCGGATGTCGAGGGCCTGTTTGGTGAGGCTGAACCGATTCTCGACGCGGAGGTCGTCCTTGGTGCCGCCAAGGTAGGCGACGGCGAGCTTACCGGGGCCGAGCGTGATGTTTTCCACGCCGCCGCCGTAACCGGACATGTCTAGGAGGTAGTAGTCGTAGATGTGGATGTCGTGGCGGTCGTAGAGTCGGGTTCGTTGCCAAGGCGGCCGGGGCCGATCTCGAACAAACCGTCGGGGTGGGTGACGCGCTCGAGGCCGCCCCCGGACTGGTTGACGGCGTATCCGGCGCGCAAATACCCGTGGAATTCGAAGTTCCGGGTGACGTCCTTGGGGAGGCCCTCGGCGACGAAATTCGGGGCGAAGACTTCCTCGAGGGCGGCGGAATTTTCCTGGTTCGATTTTACGAGGGCGGCGAGGCGCTGCTCTAGCGCGGGAGCCGACGCCGGGGCAGCGGCGGCCGGGGGGGCTTTTTCCACGGCGGCCAGGCGCTCGGTGATACGAGCTTCGTAGAGTTCGCGCGCGGCCTTCATCTCGGCGCGGATGGCATCGAGGTCGGCGGAGGTTCGGGCGAGGCCGGTGGGACTAAGCGCGAGCGCGCCCAGGGTGCAGAGCGCGGCGGTGCGACGGATACGCGATCGAGCGAGGGCGGGGTAGGGCATGGGTGGGTTGGTTTTATCGGCGAGCTGCTCCAGCTTCGGAAAACAGGGTTAGCTTACGCTGCGCGGGGTTGGTCGCGCTATCGGGTATCGACATACCCTTCAGGGGGGCGTTGCCTCCAATTCAGTCGACTGTTCAAGGGCCCGTAATGGTCGGTCGGTTTACCCCGCACAAATTTCCGGGCACCCGGTCAAACCAGTCGAAGTTTTGCCAAGACCGAGCGCACACGGCAGAGAATTTTTCCGGCCACGCATCCCTTTTATCCCATGACCACCACCCTGTCCGGTTCACCGCTGTCTCTGCGTTTTCCCCGTTTTGTCGGTCTCGTGTGTATGTTGTCGCTGTTTTTGCTTTTGAGCGGCTGTCGCACGTGGGTGACGGGAGGCTCCTCGCCCGACGCCGCCTCGCTGGTTCTGTTTCGGGCCGATGCCAACGTGCGCAATATCGCCGCGAACGACGCGTATCCGGGCGTGCGGCGCATCACGTTGCGCGCGGTCGATGGGGCGACCCGGCCCGACGATGTTTTTCAACTGACGGATCGCGTGGCGCTAAAGCCGGGGGCGCGGGTGCTTCTGTTTGCCGCCGAATCGGGCACCGGCGTCGTGACCCTGAGCGAATTTACCGTGACGGCGCGGGCGGGCGAGGAGCTGGTGGCGTTGCCGGCGAGGGTCGAAAACGGGGCTATCCACGTGGAATTGCGTCGCGGGCGCTATGGGGAGGCCCTGGGCCTTTCGACGCCGTGGAAGGCTCCCGAATCGCGGCGCTGAGGCGGATCGGGCGGGACGTGCTCACGTGAAGAGCGTTCCACATCGCCGACAAACAGGACGTTTAAAACCGGTTCGATCCGGTCCATCCCGGTTCGACAAGGTGGCGTCCGTCCGGATGCGGGATTGCGGAGCGGGCGCTGAAGCGCATTTTCGCGTTTATGAAACCCCGCAAGTTTTTGTCCGCGCTGATCGGTGTCGCCGCTTTGTTCACGTTGCCCGCCTGCACCACGGTGCAGGAGACGGGGCGTTCCCAGGTCATCCTCATGTCGGCGGCGGAGGAGGCCAGGATGGGCGTGGATGCCTTTAGCCAGATCAAGCAGCAGGAAAAAATCTCCAAGGACCCGGCGGTCAACGCCCGCATCCAGCGCATCGGCAAACGCATCGCCGGCGCGGTGGGGCGCGACCTCCCCGACGCGCAGTGGGAGTTCGTCGTGTTTGATTCGGATCAGCTCAACGCCTTCGCCCTGCCCGGCGGCAAGGTCGGCTTCTACACCGCGCTGATCGACCTCGCCGGCAACGACGACGAGATCGCCGTCGTGATGGGCCACGAGATCGCCCACGTCACCAGCCGCCACGGGGCCGAGCGCCAGTCGCAGGCGATGCTCATCGGCCTGGGCGGCGCGGCGGTGGGCATCGGGGCCAACAACAGCAAATACGCCGAATACTACACGCTCGCCTACGGTCTCGGCAGCACGCTCGGGTCGCTGGCCTACTCGCGCGAACACGAGACCGAGGCCGATGAGGTCGGCCTGCGCTTTTCCGCCAGGGCCGGCTACGATCCGCGCGCCGCCGCCGCCTTCTGGCGCAAGATGGCCGCCAAGGAGACCGGTGGACGCCCGCCCAAGCTGCTTTCAACCCACCCCTCCTCGCAGGATCGCATCGCCAATCTCGAGCGCCTCGCCCCCGGCCTGATGCCGGTTTACGAGCAGGCCAAGGCCAACCTCGCCACCGGCGGCGCGCCCGCCGCGCCCGCCGCCGCCGCCGGCGGCG
This sequence comes from Opitutales bacterium, assembly GCA_038223295.1. Classification (GTDB taxonomy): domain Bacteria; phylum Verrucomicrobiota; class Verrucomicrobiia; order Opitutales; family Opitutaceae; genus IMCC26134_A. Next base: position 12,073 of record JBBRHC010000023.1, on the reverse strand, counting down.
GCAGACCCGCCGCCGCCGCGCCCAAATCGGCCGCCACCGAAAAGGCCGAGCTGGACAAGTTTCTCGGTCGCTGAGCGGTGGCGCGAGGCGCCCCGTCTGTGAGCTAAGGGGCATGCTGCCCGTTCGCCGTCGATCCCATGGGCGGGACGCTCATGCCACGGCTGATCGTATGGGCGAGGACGCCCCAGACACGGTCGATCCGCTGACGGCAGTTCCCGCCTTCCCCGCGTCCGCTTACCAGCCGAACTGGCGTTTGATGCGCAGGGGTTCGTAGAGGCTGGGGGAGAGTTCTGTGAGGAAGCGGCTCGGGTTGAGCATCATGCCTCCGGGGCCGGCGCGGGAGGCGATTTTCGGGTAACAGAGATAGAGTTCGTTTTTGGCGCGGGTGACCGCGACGTAGAAGAGGCGGCGCTCCTCCTCGACGTCGCCATCCTCGATGGAGCGGCGACCGGGAAACATGCCGTCGGCGAGGCCGATGACGAAGACGGCGTCGAACTCCAAACCCTTGGATTGGTGAACGGTGGAGAGCTTGATGGCCTCCTGGCTGGGGGCGACTTCCTTGTCGCTGGTCTCGCCGTTGAGCAGGACGATTTGCGCGAGCATTTCCTGCATCTCGTCGAAACGGGAGGCGAAGCCGACGAGGGCCTTGAGCTCCTCGTAGCGCTCGACGTAGTCGGCGTAGGCGCCTTTGAGGTAGTCGCCATACCAGCCTTCGATGGCCAACTCGATGACGCGGGCGGGCTTGTCGTCGCGCATGGCGTGGGCCACTTCGCGGAGGGAGGCGCAGAACTGGGCCCAGTCGTCCTTGGCGGCGGCGGGGACCTTGGCTTTCACGTCGTCGCTGGCGAGGGCGTCGATGAAGTCTTGCTGGAGAAACTTGGCGTGATCGAGGGCGGCGGCGTGGATCTTGGCCGCCCCTTTTTCGCCGACCTTGGGGAGGAGGATGGCGATGCGTTCCCAGGCGAGGGTATTGGCGGGGTTGTAGACGAAGTTGATGAGGCCAACGAGGTCGCGGACGTGTTGGCGTTCAAAGAATTTAACGCCGCTGGTGATGGTGTAGGGGACGGCGGCGCGGGAGAGGGCGAGCTGGATCTCCAGGGCGACGAAGTGCGAGCGGTAGAGGATGGCGATCTCGGCGGGGGCGACGCCGTCGTCCTCGATGAGGCTGCGGACGCGTTTGATGATGAACTCGGCCTGCTCGCGGTCGTCCATGGCCTGGACGACGTACGGTTTTTGGGAATTGGCGCGGGCGGCGATGAGTTTTTTCTCGAAGTGGCGGCCCTTCGGCTGGGCCTCGAGCACGCCGTTGGCGAGGGCGAGAATCTGGGGGGTGGAGCGGTAGTTGGTCTCGATGCGGTGGATGGCCGTGCCCGTGTGGCGGTCGGGGAAGGTCATGATGTTTTCGAAGTTCGCGCCGCGCCAGGAGTAGATGCACTGGGCGTCGTCGCCGACCGCCATGACGCAGTGGTGGGCGCCCATGCGGTCGACGATCTCGGACTGGAGCGTATTGGTATCCTGATACTCGTCGACCAGGACGTGGCGGAAGCGGCTGGTGAAGTAGGCGGCGATGTCGGGGGCCTTGACGAGGAGGTCGAGCCAGAGCTCGAGGAGGTCGTCGTAGTCGAGCACGTTTTGCTCGCGTTTGCGCGCGGCATAGGCGGCGGCGAAGGCGGCGAAGCGGTGGGAGAAGTCCTGGTATTGGGGGAAGTTGCGCGAGACGGTTTCGACGAGGCCGAGGCGGGTGTTGCGCGCGAGGGAGAGGACGTTGTGCAGGGGGCCGGGCTTGGGGTGGGTTTTGTCCTTGAAGAAGAGTTTATCCTCGGACTCGACGGCGGTCTTGAGGAGCGATTCGGACTCGTCGGCGTCGAGGATGGTGAAGTTTTTGGCCAGGCCCACGGCGTCGCCGTACATGCGCAGGATGCGGGCGCCGAGGGAGTGGAAGGTGCCGCCCCAGAAGCGGCGCGGCTCGACGCCGGTGAGGTGCTCGACGCGGGCGAGCATTTCCTTGGCGGCCTTGTTGGTGAAGGTGAGGAGGAGGATCTCGCCGGGGCGCACGCCCATGTGGAGCAGGTAGGCGACGCGGTAGGTGAGGGTGCGGGTCTTGCCCGAGCCGGCGCCGGCGAGGATGAGGAGCGGGCCGGGCTCGGCGGTGACGGCGTTGAATTGTTCGTCGTTGAGCTCGGCGCGAAAGTCGATGACCGGAAGCCCGGAGGAAGTGGCGTCGGACGCGTTGAGGGGAAAATCCATGGTGGGCGTGGGGGCTCGAACCGTCGCGCATGGGCGACACGACGCAAAGCCGAAAGCCGGGGGGACGGGTTAATGGGTGGCGCGAGGCGGATGTAACAGGCAGTGATGTCAGCGGGTCGAAAGTGGCATGGGCGGGACGCCCATGGGATCGGCGGCGAACGGGCGGGACGCCCCTTCGCTCGCGGGCGGGACGCCCGTGCCACGCCGGAGGAAGAGCCCCTGGCATGAATCCCTGTTACACCCGCGGGCACGCTGCGGATGGAAAACCCGTTTGCCAGCGGGCGCGCGGTGGGGTCCATTGGCAGACCCATGAGTTTCGCCGCCACCGCCGATCCCGTCGCCTCGTCCACCACCGCCGTGCCCGTGCCGCCCGAGTCGCTGCCCAACGCGGCGGGGCGCTTCGGCGCTTTTGGCGGCTGCTATGTGCCCGAGACGCTGATGACGGCGTTGAAGGAGCTGGGTGAGGTCTACGCGGCGGCGCGAAATGATCCCGCGTATCGCGAGGAGCTGAACCGGCACCTGAAGGAGTTCGCCGGGCGGCCGACGGAGCTGTATTTCGCGGAGCGTCTGACGGAGCACTGCGGCGGGGCGAAGATTTACTTTAAGCGCGAGGATCTGCTGCACACCGGAGCGCACAAAATCAACAACGCCATCGGCCAGGTGCTGCTCGCCAAACGAATGGGCAAGCCACGGATCATCGCCGAGACGGGCGCGGGCCAACACGGCGTGGCGACGGCGGCGGTGTGCGCGAAGTTCGGGCTGGAATGCCGCGTGTACATGGGCGCGGTGGACATGGAGCGGCAGGCGCTCAACGTGTTCCGCATGCGGCTGATGGGCGCGGAGGTGGTCGGGGTGGAGGCCGGACAAAAAACGCTCAAGGACGCGGTCAACGAGGCCATGCGCGACTGGGTGACCAACGTGCGCCACACCCACTACATCCTCGGCTCGGCGCTCGGCGCGCACCCTTACCCCATGATGGTGCGGGATTTTCACCGCGTGATCGGGCAGGAGGCACGCGCGCAATTGCTGGAGCGCGAAGGACGTTTGCCCGACGAGGTGATCGCCTGCGTGGGCGGCGGCTCGAACGCGATGGGCGTGTTTTTCGATTTTCTGAAGGACGAGCAGGTGCGTCTGGTCGGCGTGGAGGCGGGTGGCCACGGCATCCGCCAAGGCGAGCACGCGGCGCGTTTCGAGGGCGGGAAACTCGGCGTGCTCCAGGGCTGCAAGACGTATATTTTGCAGAACGCGGACGGGCAGATCGAGCTGACGCACTCGGTGTCGGCGGGGCTCGACTACGCGGCGATCGGGCCGGAGCACGCCTACTACCGCGACACCGGCCGCGTGCGCTACGCCTACGCGTGCGACGAAGAAGTGATGGAGGTTTTCCAGCTCTGCTCGCGGATGGAGGGCATCATTCCGGCGCTCGAAAGCACGCACGCGCTCGTCGAGGGCGTGAAACGCGCGAAGCAGATGCGGAAGGATGAGATTTTGCTCATCAACGTGAGCGGGCGCGGGGACAAGGATGTGAACCAGGTGGCGAAATTGCTCGGGGTGAAACTTTTCTAAAAGCGCGAATGAACAGCATGACCGGTTACGGGCGGGCGGGCGGCGACGCCGGCGGCGGCGCGGGTTTCTCCGTGCAGATAAACTCGGTGAACCGGAAGGGGCTGGAGACGAAGGTGTATCTGCCCTCGGCTTGGGACGAGTTGGAGTCGGGGGTGGTGGAGGCGGTGAAGAAGGTGGCGCTGCGCGGCACGGTGCAGGTGCGGATCGAGCTGGAGAGCGCGGGCACAGGGACGGCGGCGGATTTCGACGAGGCGGCGGCGGGGGCATTGCTGGACCGTGTGGTGGCGTTCGCGGGGAAACGCGCGATGATGAATTCTGTACCGAGCATGGACGCTTTGGTGCAGGTGGCCTTGCAGTTCCGCCGCAAGGTGGAGCCGCCGGCTTTGGCGACGGCCCGGGCGGCGGTGCTGGCGGCGCTGGACCAGGCGCTGGCGGACTTCGCGGCGATGCGCGCCACGGAGGGCGCGGCCTTGCGGAGGGATTTCGAGGCGCGGCTGGCGTTGTTGAGCGAGCACATCGAGGCCATCGCGGAGCGGGCGCCGGCGGTGGTGGTGGCGGCGCGGGAGGCCTTGCTCAAGCGGCTGCGCGAGGCCGGGCTGGAGCTGCGGGTGGAGGACGAGCGTGTGCTGAGGGAGATCGCGCTTTTCGCGGACCGGTGCGACATCGCGGAGGAGTTGACGCGTTTTCGCAGCCACCACGCGCAGTTGAAAAAACTGCTCGCGGGGAGCGGCGAGATCGGGCGCAAGGCGGAGTTTATTTTGCAGGAAATGGGGCGCGAGGTGAACACCACCGGGGCCAAGGCGAACGACTATGAAATCGCGCGCCGGGTGATCGAGCTGAAGAACGAGCTGGAGCGCATCAAGGAGCAGATCGCGAACGTGGAGTGAGGGCGTGTGGTAGGAGGTGAGGTCGGTCGGTCCGAAAGCGACATGGGCGTCCCGCCCATGGGATCGGCAGCGAACGGGCAGGATGCCCTTTCGCTCACGGGCGGGACGCCCGTGCCGCGTCGGAGGAACCGCCCTTGGCGCACCCGGCGCGAGGCGTGCGGCGTTTCCGCGCTGGCGCTCGGGGGAGCGGTGGGCGAAGGATGCGGAATGCGTTGGCGCGGGTGTGTTTTTTTACTGGTCGGCTGGGGCGTGGCATCCGCGCGGGCGGAGGCGTGGCCGCCGCTCCAAGGCGCGGTGGGCGGCGAGTTGCAGGTGAAGGCGTACGAGGAACTGGGGTTGAAGTGGGAGGCGACCCTGGTGCCGGGCGGAGTGGTGGTGCGGACGCTGCGACCGGGCGTGGACGTGGAGGTGCTGGCGCGGCCCGAGGCGGGCGGGGCGTGGGCTTGGACGGTGCGGCGCGGCGTGGTGGATTTGACCGAGTTGTGGCCGCTTTTGCGCGCACGGGCGGGGGAGGGCGCGGCGGGCTGGTCGGTGAGCGGGCGGGTGGAGTTGAGCGGGGCGGGGCGCTGGGATGAGGCGGGGGGCCTGACCGGCAAGGCCGGGCTGGCCCTGCGGGAGGGCTGGGCGCGCTCCGACGAGCTCGGGGTCGAGCTCGGCGGGATCGAGGCGGACGTGGTGACGTCGGATCTGGCGGGCGGGAGTTTGCCGGCGGGGCAAACCTTGCGGGTGGCGCGGCTGAGCAAGAGCGGCACCGAGATCAACGCGTTGAGCCTGGTCTTCGGGTTGACGGACAAACAGGTGGTCGAGGTGTCGGGCGGCGGGGCGACGCTCCTTGGCGGACGGGTGGGCGTGAAACCGTTTCAGGTGGCGCTGGCCGAGCCGGTGGTGAACGCGTCGCTGGATGTGGATGCGATCCAGCTCGGCGAGGTGGCGCGGTTGATGCCGTGGATGTTGGAGGCGGCGCAGGGCAAACTGCGCGGACGGGTGGAGTTGTCCTGGGATGCGGTGAAGGGCCTGGGCGTGCGCGATGGCGGGCTGGACATCGTGAAGTCGGACGATGCGGCATTCCGGCTGACGCCATCGCCGGGGCTGTTGACCGGCAGTATGCCGCCGGTTTTTGGGTTTATGCCGAAGGGGTGGAAATGGGCGCGCTGGGTCGGGATAAAAAATCCCGCCTACACGCCCCTGAAGGACATCGAAATGGGGCGCGAGGGTCTAAGCATCGAAACGTTTCAGGTGACCTTCTGGCCGGACGGACCGGCCACGGGGCGCACGGTGGCGATTCATATCGTGGGCAAACCGACGGGCGGCAAGTTGGTGGAGGAAGTCGTGCTAGACGTGAATTTCCACGGGCCGCTGACCGAGGCGATGGGCTTTGGGCTGAACCAGGAGTTCACGGGTTTTAACTTCAAAATGGAGTAGGCGGGCGGCGGAGATGGGCGAGGACGCGGCGGACGCGCGGACGAGAAGGCGGGAAACATTCGTTGCGCGGGACGGTCCGATGTATGCAACTTCCCCCATGCTTCGCTCGCTTCTTTTCTGTGTCGTGCCGGTGCTTTTCGCCGGTTGCATCCATGTCTCGATGGACCCTATAAAAGTCCATGCCGTGGTGGATGTTAACGTGAAGATGGAAAAAGCGGTCACCGATTTGCTGGCTGATATCTACGGCGACTCGACCACGGTAAACACCGACAAGTTGCCCGCCACCACCCCTTAACCTTAGGCTATTTATGAAGCTCCTGGATTATCGTTCGATGTTTTTGGCCGCGTTCTGCGTGAGCGCGCTGGTGGCGCATGCCGCCGATCTGGATAGCGCGAAGGCGGGCATGCGCGCACGCGTGACCGTGATTGACCAACTGAAGGCGGCGGGCGCGGTGGGCGAGGCCAACACGGGTTTGCTCGCGGTGCGCGCGCCGGGCGAGGAGGCCGTCAAGACGGTGGCGGTGGAGAATGCGGATCGCACCGTGGTATTCGCCGAACTGGCGAAGCGCACGGGCGGAAACGCGGAGGCGGCGGGCAAGGCCTTCGCGCGTCAGCTCGCGGCGGCGAGCAAGGCCGGAGTCTGGCTCCAGCGCGAAGACGGTGGTTGGTATAAAAAGTGAGGCGAGTGGCGAACGGATCGCCGCCTCAGGGGGCGAACCGCCAGGTGTCGCCGAGGCGGGTCCGGCCGGTGGTGGCGCGCAGGTAAAGGTAGGTCTCGATGCGGGCGAGGGCTGCGGCGTCGAGGGAGGGAGGAGCTTCCGCGAGCGGGGCGGGAATGCGCGCATAGAGGCCGTCCGCGACCCCCTCGAGTTGATCGAGGCGGGCGAGGGTCTCGGAGTCCACGGCCCAGAGTTCGCCGGTGATGCGGTCGGGCGACGCGGCGTCGGCGACGAGGCCGGGATATTCGCCGAGGCAGTATAACGCAAAGCCCGGGGCGAGGCGGGCCGCGCCGACGAAAGTCTGGCCGGCGAGGAAGGCGTGGTTGGAACCGTCGCGCTTGAGGGTGCCGTAGACAAAAACGAGGTGCGGCCGGGCGGCGCGGGGGCTCATGCGGAGGCGGCGTCCACGGCGGGCGGCGTGGGCACGGGGGCGGCGGGGGTGGGGGGGGCGATCTCGACGACGAGGGCGGTGAGGTTGTCGCGGCCGGAATTTTCGAGGGCCTCCTCGACCAGCCGGACGGCGGCGGGTTGATGGATGCGCGGGGCGGAGGGGGTGCGGACGAGGTCTTCGAGCGAGTGGTCCCAGAGGCCGTCGATGACGCCATCGGAGCAGAGCAGGAAACGGTCGCCGGGGCGGTGGGCGAGGGCGCCGACTTGCGGGTCGATGAATTGGTGGCCGGAGCCGAGGGCTTGCTGAAGGGCGTTTTTCCCGGGGTGGTCGCGGGCCTCGCGTTCGTTGATTTGGCCCTGGCGGCGAAGCCAGCCGACGTAGCTGTGGTCGTGGCTGAGCTGGCGGATGCCGCCCTCGCGCGGCAGGTAGTAGAGACGGCTGTCGCCGATGTGGCCGAAGTAGAGCCACTGGGGCGTGAGCCAGGCGAGGGTGAGGGTGGCGCCCATACCGGAGCACTCCGCGTAGCTGCGCCCGAGCTTGAGCAACTCGTCGTGCGTGGCGACAAACAGCTCGAGGAGCACATCGCTGAAGCCGACGGTGAGGCCGGTGGCGGAGAGGCGGTAGGCGCGCGGGAGGAGTTTGGTGATTTTATCGATGGCGATGCGACTGGCGAACTCGCCGGCGCGGGCGCCGCCCATGCCATCGCTCACCGCGAAGACGAAGTCGCTTTCGCCCAAGGTGGATTCGCCGGTCTTGCCCAGGTAGCGCACCTCGTGACCGTCGAAGGCGAGTGCGAGGAAGGTGTCCTCGTTGTTGGCGCGGACTTTACCGCGGTGGGTGAGGCCGGACCAGTGGAGATTGGCGGGGGCGGAGACGGGCATGGCGGGCGAAGTGGAGGAACGGGAGTCGAGGAAGCGAGGGATCGTATGTCGAGGCGTCGTTGGCCGAAGGTGTTCCGGGGAGAGCTGAGCCGAGCCGGGGCCAGTTGTTTCCGGGAAATCCTGGTCGCGGCAAACTAATCGCCGCGCGGCCCGTCGGGGGTGGGCAGATCGAGCGCGGGGCCGGGGGGCGCGGCGGGGTCGAGGATGGCGGCGAATTCGAAGTCGATGAGGCAAAAGGCGCCGGCCTGGGGCGAGTAGGTGATGTTGCGGGCGTAGGCGTCCTCATGGCGGACGGCGTAGTCGCGGGCGAGGTCGGCGTAGAGTTCGCGCACGCGCTCTTCGTTGATGTGTTCCACGCGTTGGCCGCAACTGGTGGTGACGAGTCGGAGTTCGTGTTCGTGGGCCTCGATCACGCGGGGAACGTAAGCGCAGCCTTTGGCCTCGAGGTAGCGCAGCACGCGGATCTCGTTCTCAAACCTTTCGCGGGCTTGATGGCCGCGAAAGGTTTTGTGCACCCGGCCGTCGTAGCCGATGCGCACCAAGGCGCGACGTGTATCCTTCATCTCCTGCATGATCGAAATTGCCCAGCATCCGCAGGCGGGGGCGGTCCGCAAGTCCTAGCGACCAGCGGGGTGGGCAAATTTGACCTTGGTTCTATTTAGTAAACGGCAGACATGGCGGCAAAAAGGCGCGGCACGCGCAAAAAGAAGGATTGGTTCTGCGTCTATCGCGCCTTTTTGCGTCCCATTCTCCGGCCGTCTCCTAAGTTTTGGCCCAGGTTGCGAAAGGAGAATTGGTCGCCGGTCTCCAAGGTGAGGCTAAACTGCATTAGGAGAATTCCCCCATGGCGGGCGGGCATGCAGCAATTTTTTTCATTGCTGGCACAGTGGGTGCTGAAACCGTGAAACCGGGTTTTATCCGCGTCCGCGAGTGCTCGTCAGCGCTCGACGGCCGAGGTCCCAAGCCCACTTTCTCCCAACCTCCACATCCATGGCTAAATACAAACTCGAATACATCTGGCTAGATGGTTACAAGCCCGTCGCCAATCTTCGCGGCAAGACCCAGGTCAAAGAATTCGCCGGCTTCCCCACACTCGAAGAGCTACCCCTCTGGGGCTTCGATGGCAGCTCGACCCAGCAGGCCGAGGGCCGCAGCTCCGACTGCGTGCTGAAGCCGGTAGCGGTGTATCCGGACAACACCCGCACGAACGGTGTGATGGTGATGTGCGAAGTCATGATGCCGGATGGCAAGACCCCGCACGCCTCGAACTCCCGCGCCACCATCCTCGATGACGAGGGCACTTGGTTCGGCTTTGAGCAGGAGTATTTCCTTTATCAAGACGGTCGTCCGCTCGGGTTCCCGGAGAATGGTTTCCCCGCTCCCCAGGGGCCTTACTACTGCGGCGCTGGTTACCGGAACGTCGGTGACGTCGCTCGGCAGATCGTCGAGGAGCATCTCGACCTGTGTCTCGATGCCGGCATCAACCACGAGGGCATCAATGCCGAGGTCGCCAGCGGCCAGTGGGAATTCCAGATCTTCGGAAAGGGCTCCAAGAAGGCCGCCGACGACGTATGGATGGCCCGCTACCTCCTGGTTCGCCTGTGCGAGAAGTACGGCATCGACGTGGAGTTCCACTGCAAGCCGATCCGCGGCCTTTACAACACGCCACTCGACTGGAACGGCTCCGGCATGCACTCGAACTTCTCGACCGCATTCATGCGCGAGACGGGCGGCAAGGCCTACTTCGAGGCGCTGATGGGCGCTTTCTCCAAGTATATGTCCGAACACGTCGCCGTTTACGGCCCGGACAATCACTTCCGCCTCACCGGTCTGCACGAGACCCAGTCGATCGACAAGTTCACCTACGGTGTCGCCGATCGCGGCGCCTCGATCCGCGTGCCCCACAGCTTTATCAACAACGGCTACAAGGGTTACCTCGAGGATCGCCGTCCGAACTCCGCCGCGAATCCCTACGAGGTCGCCTCGCGCATCCTTAAGACGATCGCCAGCGTGCCGAGCGCGTAACGAATTCCCGTTTCGCTAAAAACAAGACCGCCGCCGCTCGCAAGAGGGCGGCGGTTTTTTTGCGGTCGGACGGGGGATGGCGGAGGGCGGACCTCCCTGCGTTCCCGCGCAGGGCTACGCGGAAATGGGAAAAGTAAACCGTGCCCGCCTACGGGAGCAGCGGCACGGACGCTTGAGGCGGGCGGGGATCCGCGGGCCAGCCTCAGACGTCGGGACAGAAGCCGTAGAGCAGGTCGTCGCGGCCCTTGCCGGGCCACTCCACCTGATTGCAGCGCAGGTGGCGCATGACGCGGAAAACGAGGTCGTTGAGCGCGGCTTCGTAACCGAAAATCGAATACAGCGGCGGCGCGTCGACGCGGATGACGAAGGCGGCGAGGCCGACTTCCTGGAGCATGCGCACGCTGCGGTCCACCATCTCGGCCTCGGCGGCGCCCCCGCCCTGGAGGAAGATGACGGGCTTGGGCGCGGCGTTCATCTGCTGGAAGGGGCCGTGGGCGAATTGCAGAAAGTCGCTGATCGGCGGGCAGGGCCAGTAAACGCCCTCCATGAATTTGCAGGCGAGATTCTGGCTGAAATCCGAGATGGGCGCGGCGGTGACGATGTTAAAGCCGCCCGACCACGCGCTCGGCAGGCGCACCATGGCATCGAGGAGATCGCGCGGAGCGAGGGCGGCGACGAGGCCGGCGAGCAGAACGGCGTTCGGGGGCGCGGCGCGGCAGTCGGCGAACTGGGCGGCGAACTGGAGCGCGGCGAGGTAGCCGGCGAGCGGACCGACGAAACGGATGAGTGTGGTGTATTCCTCGGCGAGCGGGAACTCCACGAGCTCGTGGCCCTCGTCGAGCAACCCTTGGAGCAGGGCGGCGCGATCCGGTTTGCCGGCGGCGAGCGCGGCGGCGGGGGTGGTGGACGAGAAGAGCACCAAGTGGGCAAACTCGCGGCGGCGGCGGAGGGCGATCTGGGCGTTGGGCGACACGCCTTGGGAAAAGACGATGAGGGTTTTGCCCGCGAAGGCACCGGGGGCGGGTTCGACGAAGCCGGAGAGCGGCAGGTAGGCGGCCGAGCGGTCGGAGTACAGGTTGAACAACATCGCCAGGTAGCGCGCGTGGGCCTCGCTGCTGCCGGTGCCGGTGACGATGAAGCGGGTGGAGGCAAGGGTGCGCGGCGAGAGCGGCGCGGGGCCGCGCTCAAGCATGGCGGCGAGGGTCGCGGGGATGCTGGCGAGGCGCTCGCCAAGTAGGTGGTGCCCGAGCGGATCGGGATTCGGGGCGGCGGGAGCGGGGGAGGCGGAGGCGGAGGAGAAAACCACGGAGGGGGAAAAAGGGAGGACGCGACGGACTGGGGCGTAGGGGGCTGAGTGCGGGTGCGGTGCGTGCGGTTGGTGTGGTGGGCGGGAGCGCGTGAGGGTTAGCAAGGTTCGCGCCGCCGCCAATCGCACGGTGCGGGATCGTTTTACGACCGGTGGGGTGCGGACGCGCAACGCCCGGTGATTATCCGGGCAGACCCAATTCGCCAGAAGTAGAATTAACCTTGGTATTTGCGTGAACGGGATCGCGCCTCGGAGTCCTCTGGCGACGCTCCCGCCGGTGCGGGGGCTTCCGGTGCGGGGGCCTCCCGGGTCCGTCGCGACATCGCATCCGGGCGTGATTCGCCGCGATTTCGACGGTCGGACGGCAGGGATAAGGTCGGCGGGGAGGGCTCGCGCGTTTCGCCACGGGTGTAGTCGCGAGTGCCTTCCCAGCGACGGGAGCGGTTTTCTGGGGCGGGGGCGGACGCGGGGGAGGACCGTTCCACGCTGGAGGCGGGCGGGGCGGATCCGAAGGTCGAGGAGGAGCGGCGGTATTCCTGGCGACGCTCGAAGCGCGAGGCACTATCTGCGTCGGGCAGGGCGGGGGCGGCGGGTGCGCGGGTGGGGACGCCGGGGGCAAAACCCACCCG
>JBBRHC010000022.1:0-22294 GCA_038223295.1 Opitutales bacterium | reverse complement strand
GGCGCTGGCGCTGGCCCGGTCCGGCCGCCAGGGTCTCGCCACGCCGCTGCTCTTCGGGGGCGCCATCGGCGGGGCCGGCGGGGTTCCGGTGGCGTATGTTTTTCTGGGTGGTGGGGGGCGGGCGTGGGGGGGGCCGGCCAGGGGGGGCGGGCACGGGGGGCGGGACGGCGTAACCATGATTCGTGCCGGGGCGGCTTGCGAGCGCGGCTGAAGCGCGTTCGATGACGAGTTCGTAATCACCATGAAACGCTTCCTCGCCCTTCTGGGCATTCTCCTCGCCATGAATTTCTCGCTCTCCGCCAACCCCGTCGCCGTCGGCGCCGCCGCGCCCGTCGCCTCCGCCGTCAATGAGACGGGCGCCTTGGTAAACCTGGCGGAGGTGTATTCCAAAAATAATTACACTTTGGTCTATTTTTATCCGAAGGCGGACACGCCCGGTTGCACCGCGCAGGGCTGCTCGCTGCGTGACTCCTATGAAAAACTGACCGCCAAGGGCGTGGCGGTCATCGGTGTAAGCACGGATAATCCGGCGAGCCAGGCGGCGTTTAAGGAGAAATACAGCCTGCCCTTCACGTTGCTGGCCGATACGGAAAAAGTGGTTTTGAAGGCGTTCGGGGTGGGTTCGACCTTCGGGTTCTCGAGCCGCCAAGCCTATCTGATCCACGAGGGTAAAGTGGTCTACGCGGATCACAAGGGGTCCACCAAGCAGCAGGCGGACGACATCCTCGGGTTTTTGGCGAAGTCTGAATAGGCGACCCGCGCCGCCTGCGCCGCGTACGCGGCGAGGGATGGGCGGGGGCTGGATGGGTCGGGGACGGACGGCCGGGCGGACTGGGTCGGCTTGGTTGGGGTGGGTCGGGTGAACGGAAAAGCCACCGAACGCGCGAGGCGTCGGTGGCTTAAGGAATTTAGTGTCTTGGGGACGACTAAACGGCTTCTTTTATGACGTGTCCGGAGACCAGCTTGGTCATCTCGAACATGCTGACGGATTTTTTGCCACCGAAGACGGCCTTCAGTTTGTCGTCGGCGTTGATCTGGGTCTTCACTTTTTTGTCCTGGAGACCGTTCTTCTTGATGTATTCCCAGAGCTTTTTGGTGAGCTCGGTACGGGGTAGGGGCTTGGCGCCGACCACGGCCGCGAGGACGTCGTCAGGCTGAACCGGTTTCATGAAGGCTGCGTTGGGTTTACGTTTGGAGGTTGCCATACGGGTTTGGGCGTAGGGGCGGACGGGGCGAAAGCAATCGCTATTTTCAGAGGTAAATCGGCGGTTTTCAGAGGGGAAAAATCGAACTTGCGCGCGCGCCGCGCCGGTGTTGGGGGCCGAGGGAGGATCGCGGTCGGCGGGAAGCGGAGGGGGGCGGGGGTGGAAAACGCCGACGGCGGCCGCCGGTCGCGGTGTAGTTGATAAACAACTACGCGTGGGGCGCGCCGCCCGAGGTGAACTGGGCGTGGAGGCGGGCGTAGGGGCCGGCGGCGGCGAGCAGGGCGTCGTGCGAGCCGCGTTCCACGATGGCGCCCTGGTCGAGCACGAGGATGAGGTCCGCGCGGCGGATCGTGCTGAGGCGGTGGGCGACGACGAGGCTGGTGCGTCCGCGCACGAGGGTGGCGAGCGCGGTTTGCAGGCGAGCCTCGGTGAGGGCGTCGATGGCGCTGGTGGCCTCGTCGAGGATGACGAGGCGCGGGTCGGCGAGGAAGGCGCGGGTGAAGCACACGAGCTGGCGCTGGCCGAGGGAGATGCCGCCGCCGCGTTCGCCGACTTCGGTGTGGAGGCCGCGGGGCAGGGCCTCGAGCACGTCGAGGCAGTCGAGCTCGCGGGCGGCGGCGCGCACCTCGTCCTCGGTGGCCTCGGGGCGGGCGAAGCGGAGGTTTTCGAGCACGGTGCCGCCGAAGAGGAAATTTTGCTGGGTGACGAGGCCGAGCTGGCGGTGGATGGAGCGGCCGGAGAGGGCGCGGATCTCATGGCCATCGAGGCGAACCGCGCCGGATCCGGCATCGGCCAGGTAGAACTTGGTGGCGAGGTTGATGATGGAGCTTTTGCCGCTGCCGGTGTGGCCGACGAGCGCGACGGTCTGGCCGGGCTCGGCGGTGAAGCTCACGTCGCGCAACACGGGGCGGCCGGGCTCGTAGGAGAAGGTGACGCGGTCGAACTCGACGCGCAGGCCGGAGAGCGGGGCGCGAGAAGGGGAGCCGAGGGGGACGGACGCCCGCTCTGTCACGGGCGGGACGCCCGGGGCGCTGTTGCCCCTCCTCGGGTCGGGCAGATCGGCGGCGTCGGGGGCGTCTTCCCACTCGGGCTTGAGGTCGATGAGGCGGAAGACGCGCTCGGCGCCGGCCATGGCGACGAGGGCTTGGTTGTATTGGTTTCCAATTACGGTGAGCGGGTGGAAAAAGAGGCCTGCGAAGAAGAAAAACTTGATGACGTCGGCGGCTTCCATGTTGCCCTCGAAGGTACGCCAGCCGCCGAGGAGGAGGAGCGCGGCGATGAAGAACTGGTTGTTGAGCTCAAGCATCGGCTGGAGGATGGCGGAGCTGCGGGCGAGGTTGGTGTTGTGTCTGGAGTGGTCGGCGAGGAGGGAGCGGAAGAAGCCGGTGTTGAGCCCTTCGCGCACGAAGCCCTGGGTCACGCGGATGCCGTTGACCGACTCGACGAGGGTGGCGGTGACGCGTGAAAAACTCTCGGTGGCGGCGCGCGCCTGGTGGCTGATACGGTCGCGGAAGTGCAGGTTGAGTTTCCAGATGACGGGCGCGAGGCCGAGCACGACGAGGAACATCACCGGGTCGAGCCAGAGCATGAGCCCGGCGGCGACGGCCATCTGGCCGAACTGCACGATGGAGACGAAAAACACGTCCTGGATGGCGGTGCGCAGGGCCTCGACGTCGGAGGTGACGCGGCCCAGCACGCGGCCGAGCTTGGTGCGGTGGAAGAACGCCATGGGCTGGCGCTGGATGTTGGCGAAGAGCTCGACGCGAAGGCGGTGTACCACGGTCTCGCCGAGCTCCTGGGCGTAGCGCATGCGGAAGTGGAACATGCCCTCGGTGACGAGGGCGAGGCCGGCATAGGCGGCGGCCAACCAGAAGAGCAGGCGGGTGTCGTGGTCGGCGACCGGGCCGGCGATGGCGGCGCTCAGGATCCAGGTGAGCGCGGGCAACTGGATGGAGCGCACGATGGTGAGCGCGACGAGGGCGTTGCGTTTGGTCCGGAGCACGCCGGCGTAGCCCCAGAGGCGGCGCACGAGGCCCCACTCGAGCGGGCGGTGCGGCGCCTCGTCGTCCTGGTCGTCGCGGCGGCGGGTGAGGACGGTGAGTTGGTGGCGCGGGTCGAGGCCGCCGATGATGTGGTCGGGCGCGGCGGGCGCGGGGGTGGCGGGCGGTTTCATGCGGCTTCCTTTTCAGGGCTGGCGGGCCGGGGCGCGGGCCTCGCGTCCGACTCGTCCAGTTCGCGCGCATCCACGAGCTGGAGGGCGGCGACGCGGCGGTAGGGGCCGGGTTGATGCAGGAGTTGGTCGTGGGTGCCGCGTTGCACGATGCGGCCGTTTTCGAGGACGACGATCAGGTCGGCGCGGCGCAAAGTGCTCACCCGGTGGGCGACGATGAAGGTGGTGCGCCCGCTGATCGCGTTTTCCAAGGCTGCGAAGATCTCGTGCTCGGTCTGGGCGTCGATGGCGGCGGTGGGGTCGTCGAGCAGGAGGATGGCGGGCTCGTGCACGAGCGCGCGCGCGAGGGCGAGGCGCTGGCGCTGGCCGCCGGAGAGGGTGTTGCCGCCCTCGCCGAGCACCGTGTCGTAGCCCTGGGGCAGGGCGGTGATGAAGTCGTGGGCCTGGGCGATGCGCGCGGCGCGCTCGATCTGCTCGCGGGTGGCGTCGGGCGCGCCAAAGGCGAGGTTGGCGGAGATGGTGTTGGAAAAAAGGAAACTCTCCTGAAACACGATGCCGATGCCGCGACGCAGGTCAGCGACGCGGAAATCGCGCGCATCCACGCCATCGATCAGCACGCGTCCGGCGTGCGGATCGAAGAAGCGCGGCACGAGGCTCATCAGCGCGCTCTTGCCCGCGCCGGTGGCGCCGAGGATGGCGACGCAGCGGCCGGGCGGGATTTCGAGGTGGATGTCGTGGAGCACGGGCGCGTCGGCCCCTGAGTAGCCGAAGCTCACGCCCTCGAAACACACCGAGCCGGTCACCACCGCGCGCGGCGCGGCGTCGGGCTTGTCGGTGACGGCGACGGGCGCGTCGAGGATTTCGAAGACGCGGCGCGAGGCGACGAGCGATTGCTGCACGCTATTGACGATGGTGGCGACCTGGTTGACCTGGCCGGAAAACTGTTCGAGCAGGCCGGCGAACACCACCAGCCCGGCGCCGAGGGGCAGTTTGCCCTGGATGACGAGCCAGCCGCCAAAGCCGATCAGCACCAGCAGATTCACCCGCGTGAGCAGGCCGATGGCGGGGGAAAACAAACTCACGCGCCAAAACACGCCGCGCTGCTGCTCTAGCACCTCGTCGTTGCGCGCGGTGAAGGCGGCGCGGTCCTCGGCCTCGCGCCCGAAGGCCTTGATCACCTGCACGCCCTGGAGCGATTCGGTGAAGTGCTGCACCACGCGCTCCACCAGGGTGCGGTTGGCGGCGTACCGCGGTTGTATCCGCTTGGAGAATACGACCGAGCCTATCGCCAGCAGCGGCGTGGTGGCGAGGCAGGCGATCGTGAGCGCCGGGCTCAGGCTGGCCATGTACACCACGTAAATGGCCAGCGACACGCCCATGATGAGGCTCGGGATGAGCACCTGATCGAGAAACATGCGCACGTTCTGCACGTCGCCGGTCACGCGGGTGATTATGGAGCCGGTGGTGTTCGCGTCGTAAAAACGAAAATCGAGGCGCTGCAGTTTCGCGTAAACCTCGCCGCGCAGATCGACCACCAGGCGCTGCTGCACCAACAGGTTGACCGCCACGGCGTAGGCATAGTTCAGCCACGCGCGCAGGGCGGCGCAGGCGAGGATGCCGGCGGCGATCGCGCCCAGGACGTGCATCGGTCGCCAGCCTGCGGGCGGATCCGGCAAAAAAGCCACGTGCGGCAGCGGCACCACCGCCACTCCATCCGGCCCGGGCCCGGCGGAGACGTGCCGCACGTAGTCGATGCCCAGGCCCGTCGCCGCCAGTCCCGCGATGCCAAGGGCGAGCAAAACCAGTTGAAGCGAAATAACTTGCAGGCATTGCAGGCGGTAGCGCCAGGCCAGCCCAAACAAACGCCGCACCAGTTGCCAATCGGTCGGAGAGGGGACTGGCGTGGGTTTGTTCATGCGGCGGGAAGGGGGCAGCGTGACGCGCCAAGTCGTTTTTTCACGTCTGTATTGGCGGCCTCGCGGCGAAGCCTGTCACACGTCATCGGAGAACTTTTTCGCTTGCGCTAACTAAATGGTCAACTATCACTGTGATTATTATGGGACGCACCTCTGACGCCAAAGAACGCCTGATGGCCGCCGCCATCGAGCTGATCTGGCAGGAGAGCTATGGCGCGGTCACGATCAACGACATCTGCAAACGCGCCGATGTGCGCAAGGGCAGCTTTTATTACTTCTTTCCCGGTAAAGCCGAGTTGGCCGTGGCCGCCATCGAGGAAATGTGGAAGACCGAGTGGAAGCCCTTCTTTGACGAGCACCTTTCCGTGGATAAAGAACCGGGCCAACGTTTCCACGAATATTTCGAGGCGTTGGTGGCCAGCCAGACTCGCCTCGCCCTCGAGCATGGCAAAGTCCTGGGCTGCCCGGTGTGTTCGGTCGGCTCGGAGGTATCTACCAGCCAGGTGGATGTGTGCGGTGCCGTTCGGGCGGTGTTGGCCAAGAAACGCCGCTACTACGAGTCTGCCATCCGGGACGCCGTCGCCGCAGGAATCATGGAGCCCTGTGATACGGGCGAAAGAGCCACCGCGCTCTTCGGACTGGTGGACGGACTGGTGGCTCAGGCGCGCATCATGAATGACATCGGGATACTCAAGCGCCTTCCCCAGCTCGGCATGGAACTCCTGCAAATCAAATCGCCCGTCGCTCTGTGAACGACCGGTTTTTGGTGTTCGCTCGTCTCACCGCTCGTCCCTTTCTTTTCGTTTAGTTTATCCGCTTCACCGCAGTTTTTTAACGGCCTAGATCTTTACTAATTGGTTAACTATAAGTCTCGCTGACGCGGCGCTTCCCTTTCGTCCGACACCCAGTAAAACATCCGACACTTACGCCAGTAAACCACACCACCATGAACACCGTCACCTAACACCGGCACCTCCCCCGCATCGTCCACCTTCAGCGGAAAAGTCGCCCTCGTCACCGGCGCGACTTCCGGCATCGGCAAAGGCACAGCCATCGCGCTCGCCGCCGCCGGCGCCAAAGTCGTCCTCTCCGGTCGCCGCGAGCCCGAGGGGCTCTTCGTTGTCGCCGTGATCGCCCAGGCCGGCGGCACCGCTGTTTTCTTCCGCGCCGACGCCTCGAAGGAGACCGAAATCGCCGCGCTCGTCGCCTTCACCGTCGCGATTTACGGACGCCTCGATCTCGCCTTCAACAACACCGGGGTGGAGACCGCCGGCTCCGCCGCCACCGTGACCGAGGAGGACTATCGCCGCGTTTTCGATCTCAACGTCTGGGGCGTGCTCGCCTCGTTGAAACGCGAGATACCCGCGATGCTCGCCAACGGTGGTGGCAGCATCGTTAACACCTCCTCCATCGCCGGTCATATCGGCATGGGCGGCGTCGGTATCTACGTGGCCAGCAAACACGCGGTCGAGGGTATCACGAAGTCGGCCGCCCTCGAATACGCCAAGCAGGGCATCCGGGTAAACGCCGTCGGGCCCGCCGCCATCGAGACCGGGATGTATGAGCGCTTCGCCGACAACGCCGACAAGCGCCAATACATGGCCAGCCTCCACTCCGACGGCCGCGTCGGCCAGGGCGGCGACATCGCCCGCGGCGTCCTCTACCTGCTCGATCCGGCCAACACCTTCGTCACCGGCACCAGCCTCCTCGTGGACGGCGGCTTCACCGCGCAGTGACGATGGCCGCCGTCACGCCGCCCCGCTCGGCCGGGGCGGCGCGTCGAGCCGCCAAGTGAGGCCGGCGATCAAAAGCCCTCCCACCGCCAGCAACGCATACACGACGCGGAAATCCTCCAGGCTCGCGTCCGGGCTTCCGCCCACGGCCACCGCGATCGCCACGCCGAGGGCCAGGCCGAATTGCCGCACCGCCTGGTTTACCGCGTTGCCCGCCGCCAGCTTCGTCTCCGGCAGGCGCGTGATCGCCGCTCCGGCCAGGGCTGGCGTCAACAGGCCCGCGCCCGCCCCGCCCAGGAGCTGCCCCGGCAACCACGCGCCGAAGTAGTCGGGTTCCGCGCCCACGCGCAGCAGATACCAACCCTGCCCGGCGGCGAAGAGCAGGCCACCCGCCGCCAGGATGTGCCTGGCCGCGAAACGTTTCGCTATCCGGCCGGCGAACGCCGCCGCCCCGATCACCATCACCGGCCCCAGAGTCGCCGCCAGGCCGGCCCGCGCCTGGCCGTAGCCCCACACGCCGGTCATGAAGAGATAGAACGATAGAAACATCATCCCGAAACACGCGCCGAAGAGCAGCGTCGCGACGTTCGCGCGCCGAAACGTTTTGTCCCGGAACAGGCCGGGATCGAGCACCGCGCCCGCCCGGCCGCGCGACCACGCGATGCACATCGCCAACAGGCCCGCCCCGCCCGCCGCGCGCAGGGTGGTTTCCCGCGCCGCCGCCGTCGTGGCGTCCACCACCGCCCAGACCAGCATGCCCGACCCGAGCGCCAGCAAACTCGCGCCGGGCCAATCCACCGCTCCTCCTCGTGCCTTGGATTCGCGGCCGGCAGCCAGCTCCCCTCCGCCCCGCGCCAAGAGCAGCAGCCCGATGGGCACGTTTACCCAAAACACCGCGCGCCACGAGGCCGCCTCGATCAACCACGAGCCCGCCGCCGGGCCGATCGCGGCCGCGAAGGCCCCCGTCGCGCTCCAGAGCCCGATCACCCGTGCCCGCCGCTCCGCCGGGGCCGCATTGAGGGCCAGAGCCAGAGCCGCCGGAGTGAGCAGGGCCGCGCCGACCGCCTGCACCGCGCGCGCCGTGATCAAGGCCCCCGCCGACCCCGCCAGGCCGCAGCCCAGCGAGGCTAGGGTAAACACCAGCAGCCCGCGCCGAAACGCCCATTGCCGCCCGCGCGCGTCCGCCAGACCGCCGGCCGGCACGAGCAGCGCCGCGTAGACCAACGTGTAGGCGTTGAGCGTCCACGAGAGTGTCGCCGACGAAGCTCCGGCAAATTCCTCCCGCAACGCGGGAAAGGCCGCCGTCGCCACCGTTGCATCGAACGATACCAGAAACACCGCCGCCAACATCGCCCCGAGGCCGGCGCCCGCTCGCGAGACCCCGGTTATTCCGCCGGCATCCGCCGGCAGCGTATTCGTTATCATGGTCAAAAAGGGGGGGCCATGCTTTACGCGCCCGGCTGCGCCAGGATGCGCTCCACCTGCTGGCGGTGCAGCCGCAGATGAAATCCCGCCATGGCGTGCCAGCCCGCCGCATCGAGCTTACCGAACCACGGATGCGGGTAACGCGCCGCCGTGCGCAGGTTCGCCACGCCCGCCGCCGCCCTTGCGAGCGCATCGCAGTTTTTCGCGAATGCGGGCACGACCTCGATCCCGGTCCCCGGGGTCGGCTTGACCGCCGCCGTGCTCGCCGCGCGCTCCGGCGCGCGTCCCTCCCCGAGCAGGGTGATCGCCTCGGTGATCGCGCCATGCACGATGCGCAGGTGATCGAGTGTCATGAACACCGACCAGTCGCGGCGCTATGCTCCAGCCCGGCCAGCCGGCGAATGAGGACGCGCCGCGTGCCCGCCTCGGGCGTGAGCCCGTTCACGGGTCGCAGAATCGCGTCGCGCTCCGTCGCGATCAAGGCCGCCGCCGAGGTCCGGGTGGCGAGCCGACGATGCCAAGCGAAGATCAGACGCGCGAAAAATAGCTCGGGCCGGGGCAAACCCGAGCCCGGGGGCGCGAGCTGGGGAAGGGAGGAGGTGGCGTTATTCATGCTTGCAAAATGCAAGCATGAATACTTGCGATTTGTAAGTTAGTTTATTTCGCCCACGTTTGTTTCATGTCCTCCGCCCGCGCCCGAACCACCGCCGCCGAACTCGCTGCCGAGCGCCGCTCGCCTTGTCCCGTGGCCTGCGGTCTCGATCTGCTCGGCGACCGTTGGACGCTGTTGGTGGTGCGCGATCTCCTGCTGGGGGCGGAGCGTTTCAAGGATTTCGCCGCCTCGCCCGAACGTATCCCGACTAATCTGCTCGCCGAGCGGCTCGCCCGTTTGCTCAAGCACGGGGTGGTGGAGCAAACCGCCGCCGCCGACGGTTCCCGGCATCCGGCCTATCGCCTCACCGCGAAGGGCCGGGCCCTGGGTCCGGTGGTGATCGCGTTGCGCGAGTGGGGCCTCGCCTGGGAAAAAGGCACGCGCCTGCCGCGTACGCCCTGAGCCCGTTTGACGTGCCGCCGAAATAGCGGGCCGAGTCGGTTAGTTCGGCGAGCGCACCCGCGTTGTGCTCTTCCTTATCGATCCCGCCGCCGACACCTTTGCCGAATGCACCAGCCTCGCCGTTGACGGCGGGGTTACCGCGCAGCGAGGTATCCGTGCTTTTATGGAGTAGCGCTCCGAATCCGGGAGGATAACTTTCTTAACCCACCACCAGGATTTCCAGCTGGGAAATAGGTGATTTGGGCTCGTCATGTCACATCATCAATGTGAGATTAAAACCCATGCGGAGGGCCGGCAAGTTCACGGTTGTACGGGGGGGGTGCACGGGAGCTCCGCCGGAGGTAAACTGAAAATCGCAAGTCTTGGGATTTTTGATGTTTTCGGCCTGTTGAGTGGAAGCGTGGAGTCGGCGGCCCGACAAGGCTCGGTCGCCGCTTGCGGACCGCGTTTTCCTGAACTTTCTGCTCCGCATCGCACCATGCAATCCTTCGCCTTTCACCTTCCCACCGAACTCTTTTTCGGCGCCGACCAGGGCGCTGCTTTCGCCGCTTCCGCCGCGCGGTTGGGCAAGCATGCGTTCGTCGTCACCGGCTCGGGCTCCGTCGCGCGTCTTGGTTACCTGGCGGAGGTGGTCCGTCTGCTCGGCGCGGCCGGGGTGACCATCACCCCGTTCGCCGGCATCGAGTCCAATCCCGATGCCGAGACCGTCAACCGCGCCACCGCCGAACTTCGCACCGCCGGGTGCGATTTTGTCGTCGCGGTCGGCGGAGGCTCCGCGATGGACGCCGCAAAGGGCATCGCCGCCCTCGCCGCCACGCCCGGCGCGACCGACGTCTGGCCCTACACCCTCGGCGGCGCGCTGGCCGGCCAGTTCACCGCCGCGCTCCCGCTCGCCTGCGTCGCCACCACCGCCGCCACCGCCAGCGAGGTCACGCCCTACAGCGTCATTTCGCACCGCGCCTCCCACGGAAAATCCGTGCTCGGGCACGATTTTTTAAAGCCTCGCGTCTCCTGGCTTAACCCGCGCTTCACCACCGCGCTGCCCGCCACCGTCACCGCCGACGGCGCGTCCGACATCTTCAGCCACGTCTTTGAAAACTACCTCCTCGGCGGCGACGCCTCCCCGCTCGCCGACCGACACTCCGAGGGCGTGATGCTCACGGTCATCGAGACCCTGCCGAAACAACTCGCCGCGCTCGGCGACGAGGCCCTGCGCGGCCAGTTGCTCTGGGCGTCCACCCTCGCGCTATGTGGCCTGCAAGGCCTTGGTCGCAATGACAGCGGTTTCCCCCTGCATTCCATCGAGCACAGCATGAGCGGCGTGCGGCCCGAGCTCGCCCACGGCCGCGGCCTCGCGACCCTTTATCCCGCCTATTTTCGTTTCCTCCTGGCCCACGGTCGCGCCACCGCGCGCTTCGCCCAGCTCGGCGCGCGCCTCTTTGGCCTCGCCGGCTCGGAGAGCGAGCGGGCCCAGGGCTTTATCGCGCGGTTCGAGGGCTGGCTCGCGGCCAACGGCCTGCGCCAGTCCGCCGCCGCCCTCGGCTTTGTGCCCGCCGACTTCGGGCGCATCGCGGACTACACGGTGAAAACCTACGGCGACGGCCACAGCATCGACGCCCTGGGTCCCATTTCCCGCGACGAGATCGTCGCCTTGCTCGCCGACACCGCGCGCCAGGATGAAGCGCTCTGACGATCCGTGTCTTACCACGGAGAACACGGACTTCACGGAGAAGAAAAGCCCGCATCCGATCTTCTTCTCCGCTCTATCCTCCGTGCCCCCCGTGGTTTAAAATCCCTCGATCTCTGAATCCCATGCAACTCCTCTCTCCCGGCCAGCTCGGTTCCCTCTCCATCCCTAACCGCGTGCTCTTCGCGCCGCTCACCCGCGTGCGGGCCGACGCCGATAACGTGCCCGGCGATCTCATGGCGGAATACTACGTGCAACGCGCCTCCGCCGGTCTGCTCATCGCCGAGGCCACCATGGTGGCGGGCGACGCCCAGGCCTGGCCCCACCAGCCCGGCATCCACTCCGTCGCACATGTCGCCGGCTGGAAACGCGTGACCGACGCCGTGCACGCCGCCGGCGGCCGCATCTACCTGCAAAGCTGGCACCCCGGCCGCGCCACCCACCCGGCGCTCAACCACGGCGCGCAACCCATCTCGTCCTCCGACAAAGCCATCCGCGACGACACCATCCACACCCCGGAGGGCAAGCTGCCCTACCCCGTGCCGCGCGCCCTGCGCACCGACGAGCTTCCCGCCCTGGTGGAGCAGTTCCGCCGCGCCGCCGAGCACGCCAAACTCGCCGGCTTCGACGGTGTGCAGATCCACGGCGCGCACGGCTACATCATCGACCAGTTCCTGCGCGACAGCGTCAACGACCGCGCCGACGCCTACGGCGGCTCCCTCGCCAACCGCGCCCGTCTGCTCTTCGAGGTGGTCGATGCGGCCGCCACGGTGTTCGGCATCGGCCGTGTCGGCCTGCGCTTCTCGCCCCTGGTGGCGTTTAACGACATGACCGATTCCGACCCCGCCGCCCTCGTCGCGCACGTCGCGGCCGAGAGCGAAAAACGCGGCCTCGGTTTCCTCGAGCTGCGTCACGATAACTACGACCGCCCCGCCGAATACGAGCTGGCCCGCATCGCGCGCCAGCACTTCTCGGGCGCGCTGGTGCGCAACGGCGGCTTCACCCGCGACGCCGGCGAGGCCGCGATCCTCGAGGGTCTGGCCGACGCCATCGCCTACGGCGTGCCCTTCCTCGCCAACCCGGACCTCCCCGTGCGCTTCCTGAAAAACGCCGCGCTCAACCGGCCCGACCCCGCGACCTTCTACGCCACCGCCTCGCGCGCCGGCTACACCGATTACCCCTTTCTCGCCGCCTGATTTTTACCTGCCGAGGCCTGTATTCTGCTTCGCAGGACGGGCGGCCCGCCAAGTCTACCCTTTCCTCCTCTTCACCATGCCCACCGTATCCATCGTTTATCATTCCGGCAGCGGCCACACCGCTGTCTTCGCCGAGGCCGTCGCCGCCGGCGCGCGTCTTGTCGCCGGCACTACCGTGAACGTGTTACCCATCGTCGGCCCCGACATCCACGAAGGCCGTTTCCAAAACGAGGCGTTGCTCGCCACGCTCACCGCCAGCGACGCCATCATCTTTGGCTCGCCCACCTTCATGGGCGGCCCCAGCGGCCAGTTTAAATGTTTCGCCGACGCCACCAGCGGCGCCTGGTATCAACAACTTTGGAAGGATAAACTCGCCGCCGGCTTCTCCGTCTCCGGCACGCCCAGCGGCGATAAGCTCAACACCATCGGATACTTTTTCCTGCTCTCGCAGCAGCACAGCATGGTCTGGATCGGCACCGGCCTGATGCCCGGCGCCGAAGGCCGGCTCAACAAGCACGGTTTCTTCAGCGGCGCCGTGGGCGTCACCGGCCAGGAGCCGCCCGAGACCAAGCCCGACGCCGACGACAAGGACACCGGCGCCTTCCTCGGCCAACGCGTGGCCGAGGCCGCGGCGCGCTGGAACAAATAAACCCCTCCGCTTCCGCTTATGGCACCCATCCTTCCCGCCCAACTCACCTCCGCGCTCGACTGGCGCTACGCGACCAAACACTTCGACCCGGCGCAAAAAATCCCGCCCGACGTCTGGGCCGCGCTCGAGCACGCGCTGGTCAGCGCGCCGTCCTCCTTCGGCCTGCAACCGTGGAAATTCATCGTCGTCACCGACGCCGGGGTGAAGGCGAAGTTGTTGCCCGTTTCCTGGGGGCAGCCGCAGGTGACGGCTTGCTCGCACCACGTGGTCTTCGCGTTTCGCAAGGGCGTGGACGAGGCCTGGGTGGACAAGTTCCTCGAGCGCCAGATCGAGCTCCGCGGCGGCTCGCTCGAACCGCTCGCCGGTTACCGCGCGATGATGGTCGGCTTCTTGAAAAACATGACCGCCGCCGGCCTGGTCGATTCGTGGGCGACCAAGCAGATCTACATCGCGCTCGGCCAGTTCATGGCCTCGGCCGCGCTGCTCGGCATCGACACGTGTCCGATGGAGGGCATCAACCCCGCCGCCTACGACGAGATCCTGGGGCTGACCGGGGGCGACTACGCCTCGGTCGTGGCCTGCTCCGTCGGCTACCGCTCGGCGGAAGACAAATACGCCGCCGCGAAAAAAGTGCGTTTCCCGGCCGGCGAGCTGGTTCACCACGTGTGAGCGGGGCGCCCGGCTTGCGCGCGGCAAATTTTCCACCCTCCCTTGCGATCATGAACCCTCGTCGCGACTTTTTGCGTTCCGCCGGCCTGTATGGCGCCGGTTTTGTCGGCCTGCGCGCCTTGTTGCAAAATCCGCTTGCGGCGGCGCTGGCCGACGCCGGGGCGGGCGCGCCTAGGCCTGGCTTCGGCGCGCTCGTCGCCGACCCGGCGGGCTTGTTCGAGCTGCCGGCGGGTTTTGGTTACGTGAAATTCTCCGCGTGGGGCGACGAGATGGATGATGGTCTGCTGGTGCCCGGCGGCCACGACGGGATGGCCGCTTTCGCCGGTCGCGCCGGTCGCGTGCTCCTGGTGCGCAACCACGAGATCGAGAGCGGATGGACGGATTATTCGCCCTTCGGCAAAGACGGCTCGCGTCTGGGTCGGATCGACGCCGCCCGGCTCTATGATCGCGGCGGTGGGGTGCGGCCCAATCTCGGCGGCACGACGACCCTCGTTTACGACCCGGCGGAGCGCCGGTTGGAAAAACATTTTCTGAGCCTCGGCGGCACCGTGCGCAACTGTGCGGGCGGGCCCACGCCCTGGGGCACGTGGGTGACGTGCGAGGAGGTCAACGAGTTGCCCGAACCCGACGCGGAGCGGCCCCACGGGTTTAATTTCGAAGTGGCGCCGATCGCGACGCCCGGCCTGGTCGAGCCGGTGGCGCTCACCGCGATGGGGCGTTTCCGCCACGAGGCCATCTGCGTGGAGCCCCGCAGCGGCGTGGTTTACCAGACCGAGGATCTGGGCGACGGGTTGCTGTACCGCTTCATCCCCGCGCAGCCGGGCAAGCTCGCCGCCGGCGGGCGTTTGCAGGCGCTCGCGCTGCGCGACCGGCACGGGGCGGATACGCGCAACTGGGACGCGTCCACCCTGCCGGTCGGTCGGCCGCTGGCGGTGAAGTGGGTCGATCTGGACGAGGTCGAGAGCCCGCTGGGCGATCTTCGGCATCGCGGTTTTGGCGCGGGCGCGGCCCTCTTTGCGCGAGGCGAGGGGGCGTGGTGGGGCGAGGACTCGGCGTGGTTCGCGATGACCAACGGCGGCACGAAAAAGCTCGGGCAGATCTTCCGCTACCGGCCCAGTGAGCACGAGGGCACGGCGCGCGAGGCGGACGCCCCCGGCACGATCGAGCTCTTCGTGGAGCCGAACGACTCGGCGCTGGTGAGCAACGCCGACAACCTCTGCGTCGCGCCCTGGGGCGACCTGATCCTGGCGGAGGACACCGATGGCGTGTGCCGCATCGTCGGCGTGACGCCGAAGGGCGAGTTTTACGTGCTCGGGCGCAATCCCGTGGCGGGGCGCGAGCTGGCGGGGGTGTGTTTCTCGCCGGACGGGGCGACCTTGTTTGTCAACGTGCAGAAACCCGGCTGCACCTTTGCGATCACCGGACCCTGGCCGCGACGCCGGGCGTGAGGCCGGGCGAGCGCGGGAGCCGCCTCGGCGGTGCCGGCGGTCTCGCCCTTACCCGGGCGAATGCTCCGGATCAGATTTTCAATACGCGCAGGCCGCGGTCGGCGTCGAGCAGGCCGACGCAGGTCTGGGTGGCGTCGAGGCACCAACTGCGGTCTTTGCGGCGGGGCTCGCGGCCGCGGGTGTGGCCGACGATTTGCGGGAACGGGAGGTCGTCCACGAACTCGCTGTCCCAGTCCAGCCAGAGCGGGCCGCCGACCGGGGCGTGGTGACCGCCGCGACCGGGGCCGGCCTGGAAGAGGGGGCCGCCCTCGTTGGTGCGCAGCCATTTTTCCCAGGTGGCCTGGGTCTCGGAGAGGAAGGCGGCGAGCTGGCCGGCGGGGTCGGGCGCGGCGCCCCAGGGCCAGTGGCGCCGGGCGACGCCGGCGTGGGTGAGGACGAAGCCGTGCAGGGTGGTGCCGATGTGCCAGGCGCGCAGAAACTCGCTCGTCCACGCCCCGAGCAGCTCGCCGTAGCCGGCGGCGGAGGGGAGGGCGTGGTCGAGTTTTGCCACCTGCTCCCCATCCCCGGCGAGGAGCAGGTCGGCGCGGTGGCGGGCGGCCTGGATGGCCTGGACGTCGTGGTTGCCGACGACGAAGCGGCAGCCGTGGCGGTGGGCGGCGGCGAGCTCGGGCAGGGCGCGGGTTACGGCGCGCAGGGCGGCGGGCTGGTTCCAGTGCGGGTCGATGGCGTCGACGTGGTCGCCGAGGAAGAGCAGGCCGGCGCCCTCGCGCTCGGCGCGGGTGACGGCGCGTTGCAGAAAGCCGAGGTCCTGGTGAACGTCGGGTACGACCAGCGCGGGGCGCTCGGGATCTAGCTCGTAGGACAAGGACACTGCGCGTCATGCAGAGCCGCGACTGGGGAGGTTCAACCTCAAACGCGGTGGACGGCCTGCGGGCTTGGCGCGGTTTAAAAACCTTTCACGCTTCGGCGTTCCATGGAGTCGCCTTTTTCCAGAATTTCGGGGGTGCGCCTGAGCGGCGGCGCGGGCGGCGCGGTGAAAACACTGCGCGGCTTCGACAAGGCGCGCCACACCGTGCCGGACGCGGTGAACGCGGCGACGAGCGGCTTTCTGGCCAAGCTGTGCGCGGGCGAGCTGGCGGAGGAGGCGGAGGCGATGTTCCAGAGCGCGCGCGCGGCGCTCGGCTACAAACGGGCGGGCATCTCGCTCGAGGTGGGCGCGGGGCAGGCGGTGCTGACGACGCGGGATTTTTGCTGGGAGCTGGCCTACGCGCTGGAGGAGGCGGACCCGGCGCGCTACGCGTTGACCCGCGCGCTGCACAGCCTGCGCTCGGGCGAGGTGGCGCGCCTGGGGGAGTTCAACACGTTGTTCGCGGGGCAGTTTGACGCGGTGGTTTTCGAGCTCGCGCGCGGGGTGCGGGTGGAGGCGGTGATCGACGCGGTGGAGGCGCTCGATCCGGAGGGCGAGGCGGTGATGACGGTGGATTACCCGTCGGATTGCGGGCGTTGCACGCTGGCGGTGCCGGGGGTGGCGGCGCGGGTGGAGTGCGACGGGGCGACGCTGGCATTGAGGCTGCCGCGCGCGGGCTCGCCGGAGGAGTGTTTGCGGGAATTCGACGCGGTGCGCGCGGCGTTTCGCCTGAGCCGGGACGGGGTGCTGGCGGGTCTGCTGGGGTGACGCGGAGGCGGTCAGGGCAGGGCGTCGACCGGGCGTTTGTTGTCGCGCGGTTCCCAGATGGCGAGCTGGGCGAGGGCCTCGGCGTCGGCGGGGTCGCGGCGGAGGATCTCCTTGACCAGCAGGAGGGCGTGGGCGCGGTGGCCCTCGGGGTGGAGGGCGCGGGCGAGGGCGAGGAGGGAGGCGGGGGCCGGCCCGCCGCGGGCGAGGGCGTTGCGCACCAGGAGTTGCAGGCGCAGGGGATCCTCGCCGCGGGCGCGGACGGGGAGTTCGAGGATTTCGAGTTGATACTCGGCGCCGGAGAGCCAGGCGGGCTGGGCGCGGCGGGCGGTGGAGAGGAGGGCGAGGGCGCCGTCGGTATCACCGGCCTGGATACGGGCGGCGAAGGCGGCGGCGAGCGCCTCCGGGCCGGCCAGGGCGTCGCGCTCGGCGGCGGGGGGCGCGACGGGCGCGGGCGCGGCGGCGGCGAGCGCGGCGCGGCGCTCCTCGATGATGACGCGGGTGGCGGCGAGGCTGCGGGCGGCGGGGTAGGGGCCCTCGGCGAGGGCGAGGACCTGGGCGGCGGTGTCGATGCGGCCGGAGGCGAGGAGGTGGTCGAGGACGAGGCGGTAGAGGCGGAGGGTGCCGGGGTGGTCGGCGACGATCTCGACCAGCGCGGCCTGGTTGCCGGAGGTGGCGTCGCCGCAGGCGCGGGCGAGGCGGACCATGGTTTCCAGCCAGGTGGTCTGCACGGCGTTGAAGGGCGCGCCCGGGTGGGCGCGGACGATCTCGGCGTTGGCGAGGAGGCGTGGCCAGTCGCGGACGACGAGGGCGGCCTGGAGCTCGGCCATGCGGACGGGGCGGGACGGGAGGCCGCGCTCAATCATCTCGCGGGCGAGCGCCGGGAGCTGGTCGGTGAGCCGCACCTCGACGAGCACGGCGGCGAGCGCGGGGTAGAGGCCCTCGTTGGCCCCGTGGCGGAAGAGCAACTCGTCCTGGGCGGCGCGGGCGGCGGCGGGGCGGCCGGCGAGCTGGTTTTGCACGAGGGCGTAGAGCAAGGCGTCGGGCTTGGCGGGGTCGAGGGCGCGGAGCCGGAGGAGGGCCTCGTCCATGCCGGAGGGGGTGCCGGCCTCGCGGTGCGCGCGGACGAGCAGGCGGAGCGGCTCGGGGGCGCGGGGTTGTTCCTCGGCCCAGACGGTGGCCAGGGCGACGGCGGCGGGGGCTTGATCGGCGGCGAGGAGCGCGAGGACGGCGATCTCGCGGCGGAAGGGATCGGTGTCGGGGTAGCGGCCGGCGACGAGCGCGGCGGCCTCGGCGGGGCGTTCGGCGGCGAAGAGGGCCTTGACGGCTTGTTGATCGAGCCAGCGGGAATCGCCGGCGGGGCGGGTGTCGGGGGCGAGGGCATCGAGCCGCTCGCGGGCGAGTTCACAAAGCTCGACCCAGGCGGCGGGCTGGTCGGCGTCGGCGGCGAGGGAGAAGGTGGTCTCGAGGTAGTCGCGGCCGGGGTAGCCGAGGGCGAGGCCGTCGCGAAGGATTTTTTCGCCTTGGGGGCGGAGGCGGATGGCGACGTAGAGGCGGGCGAGGTCGAGGCGGGCGTCGAAGTCGCGCGGGTTTTTATCCACCGCGAGGCGGAGCAGGCCGAAGCCTTCGCTGAAGCGACCGGCCTGGAGCTGCTCGCGACCGTAGAGCAGGAAACCCTCGCCTTGCAGGCGTTCGCGCTCGCTCCAGCGGGTGGGGAGGACGAGGTCGAGGTAGGCGACGCGGTTGTGGGGGTTGGCGTTTTCGTAGCGGGCGTGGAGCACGGCGGCGGCGGCGAAATAGGCGCAGACGAAGGCGAGGGCGCCGTAGGCGAAAAGGCTGCGGACGCTGAGGTTAAGGGTGTGGTGGAGGTAGCCCTTCCAGTAGGCGGGCATGTGGCCCGGCGGACGCGGCCGGGTGGGGTCGATGGTCTGCTGCACGCAGTAGAGCCCGAGGCGCCAGCGGCCCTCGGCCAAGGGGGGCGTCGCCCAGACCAAGCGGATTTTTTTCAGCGCCATGCGATGGAAATTCAGGGTGACACGGCGCGGCGCGCAAGGTCGGGAGTAACAAACTGATCGCAAGCGCGGGGTGGGGGAAAGCGGAGGGGGCGTGGGAGGAGTCCGCCGGAGGGGTGCCGCGCGCGTGCCGGGGCCGCAGGGAGGCGGTGGCCGGGGACGTGCGGCCAAGGGGAGGCGCGTCGTGAGCGGGCCGGGGGCGGAAGCATCGAACTTACGTTCAATCGCACGCTTATGCGCGCCGCCGATGGGCGGACGGACTCGCGCCGCGGCTTGCCAGTTTGGGGGGAACGCGTGTTGGGTGCGTGCTGTATGAGCGAGCCTTCCGCGCCCCGGCCCCGTATTTTGATCGCCGATGATTCCGACGTGTGCCGGACCGTGCTGGCGATTTTGCTAAAGAACACCGGCTTCGAGGTGACCAGCGTGGTGAACGGGCGGGAGGCGATCATGAAGCTGCGGGAGCAGGCCTTCGATCTGGCGTTGTTGGACAACGACATGCCAGAGCTGGATGGGCTGGGGACGCTGGTGGCGTTGCGGGCCTTCGCGCCGGATTTGCCGGTCGCCATCGTGTCGGGCACGCTTTCGCCGGACCTGCGTGCGAAATATGAAAAAAACGGGATCGCGGCGATCTACGCCAAACCGGTGGATCCGCGCAAACTGCGCGACCAGATCCCGGCGATCCTGCAGCGGCGCGAGCAAAAGGTGAAGGACGCGGCGGGCGTGATCTCGGGAGTGTCGGCGGCTCCGTTCCAGGTGCTGGGCGCGGCGGATGCGGCGCTGGAAAAACCGGTGTTTGCGGGTGGCTCGGCGCAGGTGCGCAAACTGGTGGGGGATTTTGGCCGCATCCGGGATTTCCGCTCGGCGGCGACGATCTCGGGCGGGGCGGGCGCGGCCTTCCTCGACGTGGCGGTGGCGCTGGCGGAGGAGAAGGACGCGGTGTTGCTGGCGTGCGCGGCGGAGGACGTGGGCGTGGCGTGGCTGACCAGGCTTTTCGCGCCCGCGCTGCTGCACACGCGGCCGGTGTTGTTGATCGTGCTAAACGCGGAAAAAATGTCCGCCGGGCAGCAGGATTTGCTGGAGGATTTCCTGGGTGGCGGCGGCGAGCTGGCGGCGTTTAACGGGCGGGCGAAGGTGATTTTGTGCGCGCAGGCGTCGTTGGTGGAATTGGCGGATGCAGGGGAGTTTAACGAAATGCTGCTCATGCGCGCGGGGGCGATGAGGCTGGCGATGCCCACGCTTGCGCAACGCGGCGATGACCTCGCGCACATCGCCCGGGCGGTGTTGCGGCGCATCGCGGCGTCGACGGTGAAGTTCACCCCCGCCACGCAGCTCTGGTTGGAGTCGGCGCCGTGGCCGGGCGACTACGTGCAGATGCACCGCACGGTCGAGATCGCCCGCAAAAACCGTCCCGTGTCGAGCGAGCTCGATGTGGACGATCTGGAGACGGCGCTGATGGCGGAGGCGACATGGACGGAGCGCCTTTACCACGATATGCTGGCGCAGAGCCTGGGGTTGAAATAAACAAGCCGCGACCCGGGGAGGGGCGCGGCTCGGGGGAGGAGCGGACGGGCTGACGGGCGGGGTGGCGGACGAGCGGGTGAGGCGAGTGCGCGTCGCAGTCGGCACGCGACCGGCGCGGACCGGCTCAGCCGCCTATCAGGTCGGCGACGAAGGCGCGCTCGTCGACCAACTCTTTGTTGGTGAGGGCGATCTTTTCCTGGCAGAAATCGCAGAGTTCGTAGCCGGTGACGACCTCGTAGCTGCCGGGCGTGGTGGTGCGCACGGGCATGCCGGCCCAGACGAGGGGATCGAAGCCGTAGTGGCCTTCGGATTTCACCGCGACGGAGTGGACCTTGCCGGGGGTCATGAGGTCGCGCACGTGGTCGACGAGGGCATTGGCGGCGGAGGCGGCGGAGGAGGCGCCGCGGGCGGCGATGATGGCGGCGCCGCGTTTGCCGACGGTCTCCAGGAAGGGGCCTTTCAGCCAGGCGTGGTCGGTGATGGCGTCGGTGGCGGGTTGGCCGCCGATGGTGGCGTGTTTATACGACGGGAACATGGTCGGGCTGTGGTTGCCGTAGATGAAGATGTCTTTCACGGCGGTGAGATCGACGCCGGCCTTTTTGGCGAGCTGGGTTTGGGCGCGATTTTGGTCGAGGCGCACCATGGCGGTGAAGCGTTCGGGGGTAAGGCGGCGGGCCTGGGAGGCGGCGATCATGCAGTTGGTGTTGGCGGGGTTGCCCACCACGGCCACGCGGGCGTCGTCGGCGGCGACGCGGTCGATGATCTGGCCCTGACCGATGAAGATCTTGCCGTTATCCTTGAGCAGGTCGGCGCGCTCCATGCCGGGGCCGCGGGGCTTGGCTCCGACGAGGAGGGACCAGTTGGCGTCCGCAAAACCGACCTCGGGCTGATCGGTGAGGACGAGGCCCTTGAGCAGGGGGAAGGCGCAGTCGTCGAGCTCCATGGCGACGCCTTCAAGGGCCTTCATGGCCTTTTCGACCGGGGCCTCGATGAGCTGGAGGATGACGGGGCGCTCGGGGCCGAACATCGAGCCGGACGCGATGCGGAAGAGAAGGGCGTAGCCGATTTGGCCGGCGGCGCCCGTGACGGCGACGCGGATGGGGGTGGTGGTCGTGCTCATGGGAAAGACCGCATATCAACCCGTGCCCGCTCCGGTGCAAGGTCTCACGGGCGGCGGGCCAATAAACGCGCGGTCTTGGCCAAGACGAAGCCGCCGCGTGGCGGCCGTGACCAGTGGTGCTCGGCCGGCCGGGGAGAATCTTAGGCGAAGCGGGGTGCCAGGGCCGCGTGCAGCTCGCGGACGAGTTTTTCGGTGGTGGGCCAGTCGATGCAGCCGTCGGTGATGCTGACGCCGTATTTCAGGTTTTCCCTCGGCTGGGGAAAGGGCTGGCTGCCGGCGTGGAGATTGCTCTCGACCATGGCGCCCATGATGGAGCGGTTGCCGGCTTGGATCTGCTGGACAAGCGCCTGCATCACCTCGGGCTGAAGATCGGGTTTTTTGGACGAGTTGTCGTGGGAGGCGTCCACCAGGATCGAGGCGGGGAGGCCGGCTTTGGTTAAGAGCAGCTCGGTCTCGGCGATGTGGGCGGCGGAGTAGTTGGGGCCCTTGGCGCCGCCGCGCAGGACGAGGTGGCAATCGCGGTTGCCGCGGGTGCGCACGGCGGCGGCGGCGGCGTCGAGGCCGATGCCGAGAAAAGTCTGGGGCTGGGAGGCGGCCTTGATGGCGTTGATGGCGACGGTGAGGCCGCCGTCGGTGCCGTTTTTAAAGCCTATGGGCATCGAGAGGCCGGAGGCGAGCTGGCGGTGGGTCTGCGACTCGGTGGTGCGCGCGCCGATGGCGCCCCAGCAGACGAGGTCGGCGATGTATTGCGGCGTGATGGGGTCGAGAAACTCGGTGGCGGTGGGCAAACCGAGGTCCAGCACCTCGCGCAGGAAGG
>JBBRHC010000021.1:0-22547 GCA_038223295.1 Opitutales bacterium | reverse complement strand
TCACGCAGGATGCCCAAGATCGCGCTCCGGCTGAGCCACAACTTTTGCCCAATATGAGAAAATCAATTCCTGTAGTGCCTTTCGAAAACTTAGCGTTCACTATCAGTCACTTAACTTCAGGAACGCCGAACTCGGGTTAGTTGCGGCGGCGGCGGGTGAAGAGGGTGGCGAGGGCGAGGAGGGCGGTCCACGCGGTCACTGAAGCGGGTTCGGGGATGGGGGTGGTGCTCCAGGCCAAACCGTAGGTGACTTCCTCGCCGGCGGGGCCGTCGAAATTGTAGACCAGGCCGTCGTAGACCACGCTCAGGCCCAAGCTGGCACCGCCGCTGGGCAGGATGAAACGCAGGAACTCGGAGGTGTTGAAGGACGAACGCGAGGCGGCGAGCAGGGTCTGGAATCCGCCGAGGGCGTTGAGCTGCCAGACTTCTAGATCGAGGTTGGCGAAGCTGCCGTAGCTGGCCGTGCGGGTGAGGGTGTCGAAATAGTCGGATACGAACCAGTTGAGCGAGACGGTGAGCTCGAGCGGCGTGGTCGCTCCGGTGAGGTCGAGGGTGTAGTCGTTGACCTCGCCGAAGGAGAGGGCGGCGTAATCCCAGCCGGAGGGCGCGAGGTCGGTGGCGCCGGACAGGCCGGGCACGTCGGCGGTGCCGACGATGTAGAGCAGGGCGGAACGGCCGACATCGAAGCGGCCGGCCCCGGCGCTGTAATCGAGGGCCTGGGTGGTGAGGAGCGAACCACCGGGGCCGGTGGGGGCTTGGGCGTTGTCCCAGCCGGTGGTGGGCACGGCGGAGGCCATGATGACGGAGCGGATGACGCGGGTATCGAGCGCCTGGGTCTGGGGCAGGTCGAAGGGGCCGGTTTTGATAAAATCCTTCAGCAGGGCGATGCCGCCGGCGACGGTGGGGGCGGAGAAACTGGTGCCGCTGGAGGAGAACAGGAAATAGAGGTCGGCGGCGGGAGTGATGAGTTCGGGCGTGAGCAGGGGCTCGAGGCCGCCGGTGGGCTGGAGGTAGGCGGCGAGGGCGAAGTTCTCGCCGGGGGCGGCGATGTGGACGGCGGTGCGGGCGGCGGCGATGAACTGGCTGGTCGCGGGGTTGAAAAAATCGCCCGGGCCGCCGGAGGAGAAATCGGAGGGCGTGAGCTGATCGGCGCCGCCCACGGAGCCGACGGTGATGACGTTGAAGGAGGCCCCGGGGCCGCCGACGGTGTTGAGGCCGGGGCCGGAGTTGCCGGCGCTGAAGACGGCGGCGACCTGGGGGTTGGCGGCGGCGAGGCCGGTGATGATGCGGGTTTCGAGGGCGTTGGCGGCGGCGGCGGAATCGCCCCAGCTACTGTTGATGACATCGGCGCGACCGTGGGTGGCGCCGGTGAAGAACTCGACGTAGGGCAGGGTAAAGGACTCGGGGGTGATCTCAAAGGAGCCGACGTTGGCCGCGGTTTTGTCGAAACGGGAGGCGATGGCGCCCGACCAGAGGGAGGCGAAGGGGGCAATGCCGGCTCCGACTTGGGTGAGGCTGAGGGAGCCGCCGCCGTTGACGACCGTGCCGGCGCCGACGAGGACGTGGCCGACCATGGTGGCGTGAAAATCAACCTCGCCCAGCTCGGGGGCGTGGATGGTGGCGGGGGCGTTGACCAGGAGGGCGGGCGAGGCGGGAAACGGGATACCCAGCGCGGTGGCGATGGCGGCGCGGTCGAAGACCTCATGGCCGGACCAGACGTGGCCGGCCTCGACGTTGGCGATGATGATGCCAAGGCCGAAGTAGCCGGCATCCCAGAGGAGGTCGGTGCCGACGAGGCTGTTGGCGAAGACCGGGGCTTCGAGGGTGCCGTTGAGGAGGTGGGTGCGCGGGGCGAAGGCCGGGTTGGCGGCGAGGGCGGTGGTGGTGGCCAGGGCGGCGAGGCTGAGGACGAGGGTCCGGGCGGGTGCGGTTGCGAGTGCCGCGCGGGGGGCGGGAGCGGGGGGCATGGGCAGGTTGGAGGGGTGAAAGCGGTTTCCGCGTGGGGAAATGGAAAGATTGGAAGGCAGGGCGGTTTTTTGGAGCGGACGGCCCGGCGAGCCCGCCCTTGTTGCCACCGCTAGCCGGGGGCGGGAAGGGGCGTCAGCGCACGCGGAGCATGAGGTTGTTGCGCTCCTTGGAAGGGGTATCGAGAACGAGGTCGATCATGCTCAGGGGCCCGATCCGGAGGATGACATTGGCGTGGTTGCGGTTGGGCGGGTTGCGGTTGAGGCAGGTGATTTCGAGGCCGAGGCCGTTTTCGCCGCGGTTGACGATGCGCACGTGAACGCGGTCGGCGCTGGAGCTGGCTTCCTCGACGAGGAGCTTGGGCACGCCGACGGGAGCCTGGAGGACGAGGGCGACGCCTTGGTTGTTGAGCGGGAGCACGGGGATGCGACCGACGTTGTCGAAACTGGTGAGCCAGAAGGGCGGGGCTTGCTCGGCCTCGACCGTGGCCACGGGGCGCTCGACGTAGCGGTAGTTCGTCCCCTCGTGGACGACGATGGCGGGGCGCGGCGCGGGGGTCGGGGCTACGACCGGCGCGGGCGGGGCGGGGGGGGCGGGTCGCGGGGCGCTGGCGCAGGCGCCGAGCAGAAGGGCGGAGAGGAGAGGAACGAGAGGCTTGAGCGTGGTCACGGGAAAAGGAGGAATTTAAAGCATGGGCGAAGCCAGGACTCATGGCGAACGTCAAGTATGGCGTGAGAACGAGTTTACCGGGGCATAGCGCGGGGATCGTGCCACGGGAAATCACGGGGCGGGCGGAGACGGCTCAGGGTGTGGAGGAGGGTTCGGCGGCGGAGTAACGACCGGTCTTTTCGGCCCAGGCGCGGAAGATGGCCCCGGCGACGGGGGCGGCGTAGCGACCGCCACCGAAGTCCTCGCCGGGGACGTCGCCCTCGATCATGATGGCCACGGCGACCTGAGGATTCTCCAAGGGCACGAAGCCGATGAACCAGGCGAAATTAAGCGTGCCTGCGGCGGTGCGTTTTTGGGCGGTGCCGGTCTTGCCGGCGATGCGCAGGCCGGGGACGCGGAAGCGCGGGGTTTGCAGGATACGGCCGGTGCCGGTGTCGGTCACGGCCTCCATGCCGGCGAGGAGGGCGGCGCGTTGGGGGGGCGTGAGGCCGTCGGGCGCGGAGTGTTGGAGAACGGGCGGGTTTTGGTGGAGCAGGGTGGGACGGGTGGTGGTCTCGCCGCGGGCGAGGGAGGCGGTGAAACACGCCATCTGGAGCGGGGTGAGGGCGAGGTCGCCCTGGCCGATGGAGACATTGGCGGTGTCGCCGGGGAACCAGCGGTCGTTGCGGCGGAGTTGTTTCCAGGCGGGATCGGGCACGAGCATGTCGGTGGCCTCGTAGGGCGACTCGATGCCGGTGGGGGAGTCGAGGCCGTGGCGGCGGGCCTCGGCGGCGATGGCGTCGATGCCGGTCTTGAGGCCGTAGTCGTAGAAGAAGGTGTTGCAGCTTTTCTCGATGGCCTGGGCGAGCGTGACGGGGCCGCGGTCGCGGTGGTTGTTGCACACGAAGAGGCGTCCGCCGACGCGGTAGGCACCGGTGCAATCGACGACGGAGTCGGGCTGGATGTGGCCGCTGCGCAGGCCGGCGAGGGCGGTGACGAGCTTGAAGGTGGAGCCGGGGGCGTAGAGGCCCTGGGTGGCGAGGTTGAGCCAGGCGCCGCGGGCCTGGATGTCGGCGGCGGTGGCGTTGGAGAGGCGCGGGCTGAAAGAGTTGAGGTCGTAGTCGGGTTTGCTGGCGAGGACGAGGACCTCGCCGGTGGCGATGTCGAGGGCGACGGCGGCGCCGGCCAGACCGGTGTTGGCGAGCTGGGCCTCGGCGGCGCGCTGGAGATCGAGATCGAGGCTGACGACGATGTCGCCGCCCTGCACGGGGCGACGTTTTTCCAGCGGAGGCTGGATGCGGTAGCCACCGGGATCGACGCGGTAGATGGCGCCGCCGGCCTGGCCCTGGAGGCGGGCGTCGAGGGCGGCTTCGAGGCCGTTGCGGCCGACGCTGCCGCGCATCCGGAAGGTGGTGAGTTCGGCGCCCGGGAGTTGGGCGCCGATGTCGAGATCGTCGTCGGAGGCGGTGTAGCCGAGGGTGTGGGCGGCGAGGGAGCCGTTGGGGTAGTAACGGGTGCTGGCAGTGTAGACCTGGAGGGGGGAGACGACCGGCAACTGTTCGATCAGGCGGGCGTAGTCGCGCGGGGCGATGTCCTCGAGCAAGAGGTAGGGCAGGATGCGGGCCTGGCGGTAATGGCGGTCGAGCTTGGCGGGATCGACGCGATGGCCGGTGCCGAGGATGCGGTTGACGGATTGCAGGTGACTCTGGACCACGGAGACGCGGGCGATGCGTTCGAGCTGGCTGGCGGAGGGGATGTTTTTGTCGTCGATCTCGCGGTAGTTTCGCCGGATGCGGAGGTATTCGTTGCGGAACTCCTTGCGCAGCTCGTCTAGGTTCAGCGTGACGGCGAAGCGGGGGCGGTTGCCGACGAGGAGGCGGCCATCACGGTCATAGAGGTTGCCGCGCGGGCCGGGGACGACGACGCGGCGCTGGCTCTGTACGGTCTCGCGTTCGCGATGCTCGGCGGCGCGGCCGAGCTGCTGGTAACCGAGGCCGGTCGCGAGGATGCCGAGCAGCACGACCAGACCGCCGTAAAACACCCGGAGCCGCGGATCGTAGCCGCGATGCGACTCGACCATGGAGCCGGGGCGGTCGGGCGATGAGGTGCGGGGGGCGTAGGCCATCGGGGGTGCGAGCGGAGGGGCGCGGGAGGCCTAGGCGAAACGGCCGACAGTGGTCTCGGGCTGAGCGCTGGCGAGGCGGAGGGCGCCGCCTTGGAGGGCGAGGAACCACGGGCCGATCAGGGCGGTGAACAGTTGCGACACGAGCAACTCCAGCAGAAGGCGCAGGCCGCTGGAGGCCGGGTCGGGGAGGGCGCCGAGGTCGAGCAGCGCGAAGAGGACGAAGAGGGCGAGGTTGATGAAGAGCGCGGCGACCACGCCGATGAGGGTTTCCTGGCGGGGGAGACGGGAGCGGACTTGGTGGAGGGCGCAAAAAGCAATGCCGAAAAACAAAGCGTGGCGCCCGAAACCCACCGGCGCGGCGGCGTCGATCCACAGCCCGGCGAGACACGCCACCGCCAGGCCGGTCCGCAAGGGCAGGCGCAGGGCGGCGAAACTGAGAAGCAGGCCCGGAACGGCGACGGTGACGGCGAGCGGGGCGAGCGCGTGGTTGAGCTGTCCGACCAGGGCGCCGAGCAAGCCCGCGCAGGCGAGCAGAACGAGGACTTGGCGGAGGGAGTGAAACATCACGGGGCGGGCGACTCGCCGGCGGCAAACGCGGGGTCGAGGGGGACGAGGACGGTGACCTCGGTGATGCGGCCCAGACGGGGATCGAGCCGCACGCGACCGGTTTTGAACAGGCCGTCGGTGCTCGGCTCCAGTTGCACCACCTCACCGACGGAGAGGCCGGGCGGGTAGACGCCGCCCAGGCCGGAGGTGACCAGCCGGCGCGGAGCGGAGGCGGTGGCGAAGAGATCGAGCGGCACGAACTCAAGCAAGGCCTCGGCCGGGCGCAGAGCGGGATTGACCCCGCCCTGAAAACTCACCGGGCGATCATCGCCCTCAAACACCGCCGCGAGGCGGAGGCCGGGGCTGCTGATGAGCTCGACGATGGACGTGGTGGCGTGGACCTCGGCGACGCGCCCCACCAGGCCGCCCACGTAGATGACGGGCGAGCCCACGCGCAGGCCGTGGTTGGAGCCTTTGCGGATGACCATGCGCTGCCACCAGACGTTGAAATCCCGTCGGGCGACGCGCGCGGGCTCGGCGCGGAATTCGCCGTAGGAGGGGAGCCGGAGGAGCTGCTCGAGCCGGGTGATCTCGGCGCGCAGGCGGGCGTCGTCCTGGAGGCGTAACTCGTAGGAGGCGTTGAGACGGGCGAGGTCGCGGGCGGCCTCGATGACCTCGTTTTTCGAGCGGGTTTTTTGCGACCAAAAATCCTGGAGGTCGCGCGCGTAGGAGGCGGCGACATCCATGGGGGCCTGGAGTTCGTAGAAGCCCAGGCGTGCGGAGCGCTTAAAAAGCGTGGGCAGGATCAGCCAGGCGAGGAGGACGACGCCGAGAGTGAGGAATGGGCGGCCCTGATCGAGGCGAGGCACGGGGCGGAAAAAATGTCGGAGGAACGATGGAGGAAGGACGAGGTGGCGCGGACCGGAAGATCGACCCCGCTCACATCATCCGTCGTGCATCACACATTTTGCAGCACCCAGTTCAGGTCGTCGAGGACGGCGCCGGTCCCGTTGGCGACGGCGGAGAGCGGGTCGTCGGCGACGATGACGGGGAGGCCGGTTTTTTCGGAGAGGAGGCGGTCGATGCCGCGGATGAGCGCGCCGCCGCCGGCCATGACGAAGCCGCGGTCAACGAGGTCGGCGGAAAGTTCGGGCGGGCAGCGCTCGAGGGTGGAGCGCACGGCATCCACGATGGACGAGATGGGGTCGCTGAGGGCCTCGCGGATCTCTTGCGAGGTGATGTGGATGGTCTTGGGCAGACCGGCGACGGAATCGCGGCCCTTCACCTCCATGGTGAGTTCCTCGTCGAGCGGGTAGGCGGAGCCGACGCGGACCTTGATCTCCTCGGCGGTGCGCTCGCCGATGAGCAGGTTATAGGCGCGCTTCATGTAGTTGACGATGGCGCTGTCGAGATCGTCGCCGGCCACGCGTATCGATTTACTGAATACGATGCCGGAAAGGGAGATGATCGCGATCTCGGTGGTGCCGCCGCCGATGTCGACGATCATGTTGGCGGCGGGCTCGTCGATGGGCAGACCCACGCCGATGGCGGCGGCCATGGGCTCGGGGATGGTGATGACGTCGCGCGCGCCGGCGTGGGTGGCGGAGTCCTTCACGGCGCGTTTCTCGACCTCGGTGATGCCGGAGGGGATGGCGATGACGACGCGGGGGGCGACGCGGAGGGCGTTGTTGTGGGTCTTGCGAATGAAGTATTTCAACATCGCCTCGGTGACGTCGAAGTCGGCGATGACGCCGTCCTTCATCGGGCGGATGGCGGTGATGTTGCCCGGGGTGCGACCGAGCATCTTTTTGGCCTCGTCGCCGACCGCACGGACCTTGCGCGTCTGGGTGTCGAGGGCGACGACGGAGGGTTCGCGCAGAACGATTCCCTTATCCTTCACGTAGACCAGGGTGTTGGCGGTGCCGAGGTCGATGCCGATGTCGTTGGAGAAATAGCCGAGGAAAGACATATGGAAATGGTTGCGAAGGGAGTTCGGTTGATTCGTCGCACGCGGACGGTTTCGTAAGGCATGCAATTGGCGTGCCTTGGGGGTGTCAAAAGGTAAAACTCCTCGACCTGGCGGGCGGGGCCGGCGAGCCCGAGCACGGAAATCAAGGTGCGGGTTGCGCATGGGGGGATGTTAGTCGAAGGCATATAGGGATTATCCCCTTGTTCGGAAGGTTAGACCGTATACTGGCACGCAGCGTGCGTATGAAAAAGCTGCTATGGAAACCTCAGCCAAGACCGTATTCGCCATGACCAACTCACCTGTTACGCAAATCATGCAGGCGCCGAATGTCCTCGGTTACGTGCACTGCTCGGAGTCGGGGGATGTACTTGTGCAACAAGGCTCCGAAGTGGACTCGCTGGCCAACGTGTTGGTTTATTTTCAGCAAGTCGCCGGCCTGATTGGCGAGTCGTTCGGGTTGGAGGATTTTCAAGAGGCGCAGATCCAGGCCAAAGCGCTCACCGTTATTTGTATACCGCATCAGGGCGGGGCGGCCGGGGTCGTCCTGAATTCCCGCTCGCGCGTCAACGAGACGGCGGCAGTCGTGCGCCAGGCGCTCGCCAACGGTTAAGCACCTTATCCCCATAATTTTACGATCATGGAAATCTCCAAACTTTTTGATAACATACTCGATTTGCCCGGGATCGAGGGAGTCTGCCTCTTCGGCACGCAGGGGCAGATGTATGTAAACCGCTTGCCGTCGTTTCTCTCCACCGAGCTTTTTGCCGACGCGCAGCGCCGTATCGTGGCGATGTACGAGACGATGGATGAAAACTTCCAGCCGTGCGACGACTACATGCTAAAGTTCAGCGAACGTTGGCTGCTGCTGCGCCGCACCGACAAGCACGTGATGCTGATCCTCGCCGGCGATAAGGTGAATCTGGCCTCCACCCGCATGGTCACCAACATGACCATGAAGCATCTCACGCCCACGTTGATCGCCCAGTTGGAGGCGGCGGCGAAGGGCGGGCTCGCTCTCGTTGCGGTGGTGACTCCGGTGGTGGTGGCGCCGCCGGCGGCGACCAGGGCACCTTTTGCGCAAGCAGCGGCGGGGAGCACGCCCCCGATGGCAAAAAGTGCCATCACGGCGGCGCCTTTCCAGGCGGTAAACGCGGCACCCGCGAAGCCCGTCGTGGCTCCCGCCGTCGCTCCCGTGACGGCGGTCGTGGCCGAGCCGGTGCGCGCGACAACGGTGCGCATGTATCGAGGGCGTCCATACTGACCGACCTCCGATCAACGACAGGGATATGACCCGACACGACGGAGCCCCTGGGTTCCGTCGCTTTTTAAGGTGGAGCGGCGGCGTCGCGGGCGGATGATTTTGCATCCGTAAGATTGAAAATCAGCGGCCCGCGCGACCGTCTGGGCGCATGGCCAAAGTTATCGTCAACGTGCGCGTTTACTACGTGCTGCCCTGCTGTCTGCTGCTCCTGAATTTGTGCAACGCGCTCGTGGGTTATCACGCGGATGGCATCGCGGATCCCTGGTTGCGGACGGCGGTGGTCGTGGCGCTGGTGCTCTTTGGCGGATCGCTGACGGCGTTTGTGATCGCGCCGGCGCTGGAGCGCTTGGTGCGTTGGTTGCAGCGGACGAGCCGGGCGCGGGCCGGCGGGGTGGGGGAGGCGTGTTTCCTTCTCGCGCTCGGCGCGGGGGTTTTCTGGCTCTATTACCTGATGGTGAATCACGGGGTGGAGTCGCTCGTGCCCGCCGCGTGGCGTCGCGCCTGAGCATGGGAACGGGGAGCGCGACCACGCGTGAGGGTTGAATAAATTTTTCTCCCGCCTTCGATTGATTTTCGCATGACCGGAGCCGCTTTCATCCAAGATCTCGCCATCATCCTGGCCGCCGCCGCGGCGCTCGGTTGGGTGTGCCAACGCGTCGGCCTGTCCTCGGTGGTGGGCTACCTCGTGGCGGGCATGGTGGTGGGGCCGCACACGCCGCCCTTTTCGCTGGTGACGGATGAGCGCAGCATCGAGACGGCGGCGCAGGTGGGGCTGGTTTTTCTGATGTTTTCGATCGGCCTGAAACTGAGTTTGCGTCGCTTGCAGCGCCTCGGCGCCGGCCTGTTGCTGGCGGTCGGGCTGGGCGCGGTGATGACCTACTACGCGACGCGCGGCCTCGGGGTGGTGGCGGGGCTGGACGGGACGCAGACGCTTTTCCTGGCGGCGATGCTCATGGTGTCGTCGTCGGCGATCATCGCCAAAGTGCTCCACGAGACGGGCAAGGGCCACGAGCGGCCGGGACAACTCGGGATGGGGGTGTCGGTGCTGGAAGACGTCGTGGCGGTGGTGATGTTGACCGTGTTGAACTCGGTGATCGCGCTCGGCGCGGGGGCGCCGACAAGCGGGGTCGGGGCCGAGGGGGGGATCGAGGCGGGGGCGCTGGCGGCGGACGGTGAAGGCAGTCTCGGCGCCACGCTGGGCGGCTTCGGCGCCTTCGTGGTTTTCGCCGGGATCATGGGCATGCTCATCGTGCCCTGGCTTTTGAAGAAACTCAGCATCAACGCCGACGAGGAGCTGCAAACCCTCGCCACGGCCGCGCTGCTTTTCGGTCTCTCAATCATCGCGTATAGGTCGGGCTACTCGCTCGCGCTGGGGGCGTTTTTGCTCGGCTGCATCGTGGCGGAGACGCCCCACCGGCATCAGGTGGAGCGGATTTTCGAGGGCATGCGCGATGTGTTTAGCGCGGTGTTTTTCGTGGCCATCGGCCTGCAGATCAACGTCCACGCGATGTTTGACGCGTGGTGGATCATCCTCGGGTTGACCGCCTTCACCCTGGTGGTGCGGGTGGGGGCGGTCTCGACCGGTCTTACCCTGATCGGCACGACGCACCGGGATGCGTTGCGCACGGGGCTGGTGGTGACGCCCATCGGCGAATTTTCATTCATCATCGCCCAGCTCGGGGTGGCGTCGTTGGTGGTGCCGAAGGTGTTTTATCCGCTGGCGGTGGGGCTCTCGTTGATGACCTCGCTGACCGCGCCGATGTTGACCCGCCGGGCCGATCCGATCGCGGATTTTGTCCTGCGTCGCCGGCCGCGCTGGGTGGTGGTGGCGCTGGATTCGTATCAGGAATGGCTGGAGAAGCTGAGCGAACG
Organism: Opitutales bacterium; assembly: GCA_038223295.1. GTDB lineage: Bacteria > Verrucomicrobiota > Verrucomicrobiia > Opitutales > Opitutaceae > IMCC26134_A. Next base: position 12,162 of record JBBRHC010000021.1, on the reverse strand, counting down.
GCGGGCGGGCAACCTGCTGTGGAAACTGAGCCGCAAGCGCGTGATCCAGATCGGGGTCGAGCTGTTGTTTGTCGCCGGCCTGCTGGTGTTTTCCGAGCCGATGGAGGCGGCGCTGTCGGGATGGCTAGGTCGGGATTGGTTGTTTCCCGGCGGCCCCACGCTGATCTTCTGGCTGGTTTTGGTGGGGCTCGCGCTGGTGCCGCTCTTCGCGGTGTGGCGCAACGTCGGGGCGCTGGCGCTGATCATCGCGGAGTTCTCCACCCAGACGCAGCCGCAGGCCCGGCAGGAGCGGCTGCGCGGGATCATCGCCAACGGCATACGGTTGATCGCGACGGTGGCGATGGTGGTCTGGGTGGCCTCTTTCGCGCCGGCGGGCGGCGCGCGCTGGACGTTGCTGGGGAGCGCGCTGGTGGTGCTGGTGGTGCTGTTGCTGCTGCGTCGCCGGCTGGTCTACTGGCACAGCGAGCTGGAGGTCGGCTTGCAGGACGTGATGGGCCAAGGTCCGGCACAACGCCTCACCTCGACCTCCGTGCCCTGGGCGGGGCGCAAACACGAGGAATGGGACCTTGGCGTATCCGAGATCGTGATACCGGATCTGGCGGAGTGCTCGGGCCGCACGCTGGCGCAGCTGGGGCTGCGTCAGCGCTTCGGCTGCACGGTGGTGGGGGTGGAGCGGCAGGGCTGCATGATCCCCCTGCCCGGGCCGGGCGAGGCGCTGTTCCCGCGCGACAAGGTGTTGCTGATCGGCTCGCCCGGGCAAACGGCGGCGGCGAAGGTGGCGATGGGCGTGGTGTCGGGCGTGGAGACGTCGGATTTCGACTCGGTGGGGCTGGAGACGATGACCTTGCCGGCGGGCAGCCGCGCGGCGGGCGGCACCTTGGTGGAGCTGGCACCGTCGGCGCGGCACGGGGTGCAACTGGCCGGCATCCGGCGCGGGCCGATGCGCATACTGAACCCCGGCCCCGAGGAGCGACTGCAAGCGGGCGACGAGCTGCTCGCGCTGGGCACTCCGGTAAAGCTGCGCGAGTTTAAGGCCTGGGTGCGCGAGGTGACGGTGAAGGCCGCGTGAGCGCTGGCGCGGGCCGGTCGGAAGATCGGCTGGCGGGAAAGCCGGAAAGTCGGAGCCCGAGACGAGGGCAGTCGCAGGGCGCAAAAAAGCCTGGTCGCGCGAGCGACCAGGCAAGGGGAGGGACGGAACGACGGAGCCTTAGGCGAAGCGCCGATTAGTTGTTGCCGTGGGTTTTTGCGGGCTCGGCGGGTTTGGCGGCGACGACTTTTGTTTCGGTCGGTTTATCGTCGTCTTCCTCGGCCTCTTTGGAGGCTTTTTTAAACTCGTTCACCGATTTTCCGAAGCCCTTGGCGAGCTCGGGCAACTTTTTCGCGCCGAACAGAAGCAACACGATGAAAGCAATGATGAGGATCTCGGGCGTGCCCAAGCCGAGTCCGAGCATGGGAATGGGAATCACGGTCATGGCGGGAACCTGCTCTCGCTCGGCCCGAGAGTAAAGGGGGAAACCCGCGCGAGGCGCCGCGTGTTAGCCGTCGCGTGTTTCGCCTACGCAATACGCCCCCCGCATCGGCGTTTCTAGTGCGGGGGAACGCTACGTAAATGAGGTTAATTTGCATGAAAAGAGTTTGGAGTGTTTCTTAAAATGCTTTTAATTAGGATATAGTGAATGACCTGGGTAAGTGAGCCGGAAACCATCCTTGTTTTCCTAGGGTATATACGGGATTGAGCCTGAAGGCGGGTAGGTATTTGCTAATAAATTATGAAAACCCACACCAAAGTACCGGTTGGCTGTGGTGATTAACGTGCCCGTGGCGCTCGCGTGAAGACTCCTCCCGTTACACTTCTCGTTGTTGACCTGGGCACGGAACCAGTGAGCGCCGTGGTCGGCTGGCTCCGTCGATCAGGATACCAGGTGACGGAGGTGCGCGACGCCGCAGAGGCCTTGGTTCTGGCGCGCGCGTTGCGACCGGCGCTGGTCTTGCTCCCGCTGACCCGGTCGGGCACGACGGATCTTGCGGTGCTGCGGGAGATCCGCGCGGACCCCGGACTGGCGGATGTTTCGGTGGTGTTGTGGGCCGACCGGGACACCACGCCCGAAACGCGGGCCGAGGGGCTGGACGCCGGCGCGGACGGTTGTGTTGTCCTTCCCCTGGCCGAGGTCGAGCTGCTGGCGCGGATACGGCTGCAATTGCGGCGGCGCGCGGAGCGCGAGCGGTCGGTCGCTCGGGGCGGGCCTGGCACTTTGGAGCATCGTATCGTTATGCCCGACGGTCGGGTGAAGCATGTCGATGAGCGCTGGCGGGTCTTTGTGAACGCGGACGGGCGACCAGCGCACGCGGTGGAGACCTGCCAGGATACCACGGAGCGGTGGCGCAGCGAGGCGGAGCAGATCGCGTTGTCCGCCCGGCTGAGCGCGACCTTGGAAAGCATCCCGGACGCGTTCCTGACGCTGGATCGGGAGGGGCGCGTCAGCTACGTGAATCACGAGGCGGAGGAGATGTTCGGGCGTGAGCGGGCGGGGTTGGTGGGAGCACTTTTGACCGAGGCGTTTCCGGGGTTTGCGGGCACTGTTTTCAATACCGAGTTCGAGCGTGCGTTGCGCGGCGGGGTGACGGTGACTTTCGCCGATTACTATCCCGCGCTCGAGAAGTGGCTCGAGGTGCGCGCTTACCCGACCGACCAGGGACTGGCGGTGTATTTGCACGACGCGACCCGCAGCCGCGCGGATCAACAGCGCCTGCGTCTGCTGGAGACCTGCGTCGCCACCATGGACGACGTGATGCTCGTCACGGATGCCGACACCGCGCCGCAGTCGGGGCAGCGCATCGTTTTCGTGAACGAGGCTTTCGAGCGCGCCACCGGCTACACCCGGTCGGAAGTGATCGGGCGGACTCCGCGCATCATGCACGGTCCGAAGACGGATCGCGAGGAGCTGGATCGCATCCGCCGGGCGGTCGTGGCGCGCGAGGGGGTGCGGGCCGAGCTCGTCAACTACACGAAGGAGGGGCGCGAATACTGGGTCGAACTCAACATCGTGCCGCTGCGGTCCGAGCGGGGCGAAGTCACGCATTTCGTGGCGGTGCAGCGCGACATCACCACGCGGAAACGCGCGGAGGAGGAGCTGCGCCGCGCCGTCACCGAGCGATTGAAGGGCGAGCGGGAACTGGTACGAATCAACCGCGCCTTGCAAATGCTCACCGCGTGCAACGGGGCGCTGATCCGAGAGTCGACCGAGGGCGCGCTGTTGAACGCCGTCTGCCGCACCATCGTCGAGATCGGCGGCATGCGCCTGGCCTGGGTCGGCTACGCGCAGGAAGACGAAAGCAGGACGGTCGCGCCTCAGGCGCAGGCGGGGGCGACGGAAGATTTTCTCACCCTCAGCCAAATCACCTGGAAGGCCGGCCAACCCACTGGCGAGGGGCCGGTGGCCCGGGCTATTCGCGGTGGCGGGGTGGTGGTCGTGCCCGACAACAAGGCCGATCCGTGTTTCGCGCCCCGGCGGGAGGCGACGCGCGCGCACGAGTTCCACGGCGTGGTGGCTTTGCCGCTGAAAGACGAAATCCGCACCTTTGGCGTACTCGTGCTCTACCTGCCCGAGGCGCGCATCCCGCCACCGGACGAGCTGCACCTGCTGCGCGAGCTGGCCGAGGACGTGGCCTTCGGCATCTTAAACCTTCGGGTGCGCGCGAAGAGCCGGGTCGCGCAACAGGAAATCGCGCGCCAGGCGGCGCTGCTCGACAAGGCCACGGACGCCATTTTCGTGCGCGATCTCGAGCACCGCGTCACCTACTGGAACAAGAGCGCGGAGCGGCTATATGGATGGAACGCGGCGGAGATCACGGGGCGGTCGGTGAACGAGGTGCTGCACCGGGCGGACGACCAGACCGCGGCGCGGGCGATGGAAACGGTGCTGTCCAACGGCGAGTGGGCGGGCGAGTTTCAGAAGCTTTCCAAAACCGGCCTGCGCATCACGGTCGAGGCGCGCTGGACGCTGGTGCGCGACGAGCAGGGCAAACCGCACTCCATCCTGGCGATCAACACCGACGTCACGGAGCGCAAGAAGCTGGAGGCGGAATTCCTCCGCGCCCAGCGCTTGGAGAGCATCGGCACGCTCGCCGGCGGCATCGCGCACGACCTGAACAACTTGCTTTTGCCCATCATGATGGGCGTCGATTTGCTGAAGCAGACCGAGACGCGGGACATGCCCCTCTCGATCATTCGCAACATCGAGCGCAGCGCCAAACGCGGCGCGGATCTGGTGCGTCAGGTCTTGTCCTTCGCGCGGGGGGTGGAGGGTGAGCGCATCGCACTCCAGCTCTCGCACATCGTGGCCGAGATCGAGGCGATCGTGAGGAACACGTTCCCGAAAAACATCACCCTGGAGCGCGTAATCCCGCCGGACCTGTGGAGCGTGCGCGGCGACCCGACCCAGCTGAACCAGGTTTTGCTCAATCTCTGCGTCAACGCGCGCGACGCCATGGCGAAGGGAGGGGTCCTCGCCATCCGCGCGCAAAACGTCGTCATCGACGAGCAATACGCGCTTATGAACCCCGGCACGGTGGCCGGTCGCTACGTGATGCTGGAAGTGTCGGACGAGGGCTGCGGCATGGCGAAGGAGATCGCGGAGCGCGTCTTCGAGCCGTTTTTCACCACCAAGGAACTCGGCCACGGCACCGGGCTGGGCTTGTCCACCGTGCTCGGCATCGTGCGCAGCCACGGTGGCTTCGCGAACGTTTACAGCGAGCCCGGCAAAGGAAGCTTGTTCAAGGTCCACCTGCCCGCGGACGTCGAGCCCGAGGGCCCCGCGCACAACGATTCGGGCGCGCCCCTGCTGCCGCGCGGGCAGGGTGAACTCATCCTGGTGGTGGACGACGAGGTCTCCATCCTCGACATGATGCGGCAGACGCTGGAGTCGTTCGGCTACCGCGTGCTTATGGCCGAGGACGGAGCGCAGGCCATCGGCCTCTTCGCGCTGCATCGCGCGGAGATCGCGGTCGTGCTCACCGACATGATGATGCCGGTGATGGACGGCCCCGCGTTGATCGCCGCGCTGCGCCGGATCGAGCCCGGGGTCCGCGTGATCGCCGCCAGCGGTTTGAACACCCAGGGCAACGTGGCCAAGGCGGGCAACACGGGCGCCCTGCACTTCCTCGCCAAGCCCTACTCGGCGGACCGCTTGCTGGTGTTGCTCCGCGCCATGATAGACGCCGACAAGGGCTGATCGACGAAGCGCGAGCTTGGCCTTGCCCGCGACGCGCCCTCGCGCGTTGCATGGCGACATGGACACCCATGCGCCCCTCGCCTCCGCCCCGCCCCTCGCCGCCGACGAGACCCTGCCTTCGGGGTTGGAGGCGCGCGTGCTCGGCTGCCTGATCGAGAAGGAATTCGCCACGCCCGACCTCTATCCGCTGACCCTCAACGCGCTGCTCAACGCGTGCAACCAACGCAGCAACCGCGCGCCCATCCTCGCGGTGGAGAGCCGCGAGGTGGAGATGGCCATCGAGGCGCTGCGCCAGCGCCGGATGGTCGCGCTTTTCAGCGGCGCGGATGCGCGCGTGGCGAAGTACAAACAGACCCTCGACCTCGTGCATCCGCTATCGCCGGAGGCGCGCGCCCTGCTCGCCGAGCTGCTCCTGCGCGGACCGCAAACGGCGGCCGGCCTGCGCGGCAACGCGGAGCGTCTGCTGCCCGTGCCGGATGCGGCCGGGATGGAGGAGCTGCTCGGGGGTGAACTCGCCACCCGCGGGGCGACTCCGCTGGTGCGAAAACTGGCGCGTCAGCCGGGGCAAAAAGAGGCGCGCTGGGCGCAGTTGTTGACCGGCGAACCGGCGGCCGACGAGACAGGCGCGGCGGGCGGGCCGGGGGCGGCGGGCGCGGGGACGGCGGCGGAGCCCATGACGGTGCGCGCGGTGCTGCCGCCCGACGCGGAGCGGCGCATCGCCGCGCTGGAGGCCGAGGTCGCGCGCCTGGCGGCGGAGATGCTGCGCCTGCGCGCGGCGCTCGGCGATTGAGCCCTGGCCTGTGTGATCGGTGTGGGGCGGGGTCGCCGCACCCCGCCGGGTTTTGGGGACTCGGTGTGGCGAAATTTGGCCCGCGAACCTCGGCACATGGATACCGGATATCGGAGCGGCGGGGTGCGGCGACCCCGCCCTGCACGGCACGCGGACTCACATCTCGCGGAGGATGGCGCGGAGGACTTTGACGGCGTGGACGGAGGAGACGCTTTCGTTGGCGTCGATGGCATTGACCGCGCCCTCGTCCTGGCCGCCCGCGAGATCGCTGAGGGCGCGCACGGCGAGGAAGGGGATTTCGTTGGTGTAGCAGACGTGGGCGTAGGCGGTGGTCTCCATGTCGGTGCAGCGGGCGCCCCAGGTGTCATGGACAAATTTGCGATACTCGCGGTTGTCGAGGAACACGGTGCCGGTGACGCCGGCGCCGCCGAGCGAGACGGTGATTTCGCGGCCGGTACGTGCGCTGGTGATTGGGCCGAGTTTCGCGACCGCGCGGCGGGCGATGGCGAAAAGGGTGGGATCGACGGGGAAAAAGGCGACGCGCTCGAACTTCTCCTTGTCGGCGCGGATGGCCTGCATGTCGTCGGGGAAGATCATGCCGAAATTGGGGTAGCGCTGGGTAAAGTAGTCGGCCTTGGTCCAGGTGTCGCCGCTGGCGGAGCGGTTGAAATAGGCGGCTTCGGAATGGTAGGCCCATTTCTCGGGGATGACGACGTCGCCCACGTGCAGGGTCGGGTCGGTGCCGCCGGCCACGCCCGCGAAAAGCACGTGGGTGATGGGCAGGCGTTCGAGGGCGAGCTGGAGGGCCATGGCGGCGTTGACCAGGCTCATGCCGGTCTCGAACACGACGACATCCTTCCCCTCGACCTCGCCGAGGTAGTAGCGAAAACCCTTCACGCGGCGCTCGGTGAAGCCGCCCTCGCGCAGTCCGAACTCCTTGACCATGGCATCCATCTCGGGGGCGTAGGCATTGAGCACGGCGATGAGCGGTTTGGGCGCGGCGGGCAACGCGCTCGAGGCAGCGGGCGTGGCCGAGGGAGCAGGCGCGGCTGTCTCGGCGCGGGCGTGGGTAAACGCGGTGGCGATGACGAGGCCGAGCAGGAGCAACGCGGGGAGAAAGGCGCGACGGGTGAGACGAGTCATGCGCGGGGTCTAGCACCCCCTGGCGCGGGGGTGAAGTTTGATGTTTACTCAACTACAAACGTGCCTCCATAACGACCCCCTTTCTGGCACTTGGGGCAGTAGCTCAGTTGATAGAGCGCTTCGTTCGCAATGAAGAGGTCGTGGGTTTGATTCCCATCTGCTCCACCAGGGAAATTTTTGGCTTTGGCAGTGCTTTCAGAACCGAACAATGAAGTGAGTTCGAGCATGGCGTAACTTTGGGTAAATCGCCGGTCGTTGGCGGATGGCTTTAGACGGGGGCGCGGATTGGGCGTTTTCCCTATTCTACTCCGGTCCACCCCTTCCGGCTCGGGGACAATCGTGCACTTCTTTTTTTCCCTCGGACGGCGGCGGTGGCGGCTCCGGTTTTTCCAAGGCCCCGATTCTCTGGCGGCGGTGCTCGTGTGGTTGTTATTCGTGGCCACGCCGGTGACGGCTTGGCCCCTTTACGGCCAACGCGACCGACGCGGCCGCGGTGGCGCAAAACAATGCCACCCTCAACACCGCGATCGTGCAGCTCGGGCAGGCGGGCGGAGGTGTGGTCGATCTCCCGGACGGGATTTTCTATATCGGCCCGGCCCTGCCCTGTCGGACCGCGCGATCACGATCGCCTACGACAACATCACGATCCAGGGCGCCGGCGCCGGTCGCACCGTGCTTAAAACCAACGGCACTTGGAACGCCGCCATTACGCGCCGCGGCCACGGCATCATCGTCGAAGGCCGCAACGACCCCGCCCAGCCGCGCCGCAACATCGTGCTGCGCGACTTCGAGCCCGACGGCCAGTCCGGCTCTGGACCGGCGAATACGATTGGCCCGCCAACCCGCTCACAAGCGTGGGTTGGGACATCGCGCACAAGGGCATCGCCCCGTCCTGGGATGCCTTCGGCAGCGGCGTGTGTGACAACATCCTTTTGGAAAACCTCTACATGCACAGCTACAGCGGCGAGATACGCTACTGCGGCGGCTACGGCATGGGCAAACTCACCGTGCGTAACGTGAAGCCGCCGATGCCAACGGCTCCGTCTTTAATCTCTATGCGGCTGACTTGCTGGTCGAAGACTGCAAATTCGCCGGGCCGAGCCGCTTCTGGATCGAATACTCGCCGCGCCGCAACCAGAGCAACTTTCCGGTCAACCGCGCCGTCTTTCGCCGCAACCGTATCCACAACGTCGTCACCCCCGCGATCGGCGAGGCGCAGATCGTGTTCACCCAAGGCGATGGGCTCGATCACGAGGTTTTGCTCGAGGATAACGACATTCGCGACTGTCCCGACGTCTTCGCCTTTTACTGTGGCGCGGGCGGGCCGGTTACCATTCGTGACAACACCCTCACCGACTGCGGCACCGCGCTGAGCTTCGGCGTCGCGCCAGGCTACATCAACACGAACGACAACACGCGCGTCACCTTCGAAAACAACCGCGTCGAGCGCGGGCGCATGCTCGTGTATTTCTTCGCCCAGGCCAGCGCCGTCGCCGTGCGCGACAACGTTTTCATCGGCAAGGACGCCGCCAACCTCGGCCTGTCCACCGCCGTCTTCTACGGCGTGGGCGTGATCGCCAACAACACGGTCGAGCGAAACGTGTTCATGCATTGTCGCACGCCCGAACAGACTGCGGGCATCGAGGGCCAGCGTCCGCTCTTTCGCGACAATCGCTACCTCAACGTCGAAGTGAGTGGAACCGACAGGTCGCGGTGTTCGCCACCGGCGCGGGGCCGCAGAATACCACCGCGGAGTTCGGAGTCTGGCGCGATGGCGGGACCGGCGAGGTCTTCATCGACGACTTCACGCTCACCCCGGCCGCGCCCGCGCCGCCCACCCCGTTTGGCGCCGCGCCCGGGTCGCCCGGGGCGCTTCGCCTCACGTGGAGCGACGTGCCCGGACAACGTGGTCGCCTACGGCCTCGAAACGCGTTCCGCCGCCGTCTGTGACGCGCCTTGGCTGCCGCTGGCCACGCCCGCCGTACGGGCCTCGGATTATCTCCACTCCGGCTTGGCGCCCGGCTCGCGGCACGCCTACCGGTTGACCGCCGTCAACGCCTACGGCAGTTCCGCTCCGGTGCTCGCCAGTGCCCGAGTGTGGCCCGACTTCGAGGCCTGGCGGCACGGAGTCTGGTGCAGTGCGTCGTAAGTGGGATCCGCCGCCGATCTGGCCGATCCCGATGGCGACGGCGTCGTCAATCTCCTCGGATACTCGCTGGCGGGCGATCCGCTGGTAGCCACCCCGGCCGGCAGCCTGTTTCAGACCGCCCTCGCCGCGCCGCGCGAGCGCCTCGCGGTGACGTTTGTGCGCCGCCGCGCCGACCTCGTTTACACCGTGCAGGCCACATCGGCTTTGCAAGGTTGGCAGGATCTGGAAACCGCCTCCGGCCCGGTCGGCGCGAGCGTGATGGTGGTCGATGTGATCGCTCCGGCCCCGGCACGTTTCCTCCGCCTCCGGGTCACGACCGCCCCGTCCGAGTGACGCGTTCACCGGGGGCGCGTTCCACTCGGGCGAGCGGTGATTAACCGGGCCCTTGATTTGTAACTAACCCGGCCCCTTGTTCCGGCCGCTGCCAGTACGCGTCACGGCTAGAGGACCACCCGGTAGAATTGCTTGGTGAATCGCGGCGGCTTGAGGAGTTCGACAAAGGGCGCATCCGCCCAAGTGAGCGGCGTCCACGACTGAAGGTCGGGTGAAGTATGGAGGGTGCCCCCACGCCAGTTCAGCACCAGAAAATCGTCGGTGCGCGCCAGCGCAAGCGGGCTCAAAGGCGGTGCGGGCGGGAGGCCTTTCGCGTCGATCTCGGCGCGCACTTTGGCGAGGACTTGGAGGTTGTTGTTCACTGTAAAGGAAAACCCGCCGCCGGTGGCTTGGAACATGAAGATGATCCCGCGCAGATCGCGCTTCCGATCCACCCACGGAAATGTGCCGAAAGCGCCCGGGCTCGTCACTTCCTCGACTGCGCCGCCGGTCGGATTCTGCGCGAGAATCCACGAGCCCATGCCGTAGTCCGGCCGCTGCGCATAGGGGTGGTGGGCCGATGGCGGCCACGGGCTGTAGTACTCGGGCAGCCCGAGCGTCTGGTTGGTGAAAAACTCCTGCACGCCGCGACTCGACATGACCGGCGTGCCCGTGGCGGACACCCCGTTGTTCATCACCATCCGGAGAAACTTCAGGTAGTCCTCCGCACTGCATCGCGCACCGCCGGCGATGGCGGTATTGGGATCGAAGTAGAGGTAATCCGCCGTGGTCATCCCGAGCGGATCGAACAGGACTTCGCGAGCGAGCGCGCCCCAGCTCTTGCCAGTCGCGATTTCGCAAATGCGCCCGACCACCTGCATGCCGTCGGCTTCATACGAGAGCCGCGTCCCGGGCGGGAAAGCCACCGGCGTATTTTGCGCGATCAGGTCGACGGACTGAGCGAGCGTCAGCGTGCGATCCGTCTCGTACTCCGGGCCGTCGAGGTGCAGTCCGGACTTCATGCCAAAGCACTGCCGGATGGTGATGTCGCCTTTTCCGTAGGTGTTGAAGATCGGGAGGTAGTTCCCGATTCGATCATCAAGGCCGAAGTAACCGCGCTCCGCACAGATGAGCACCACCGCGCCCGAAAGCCACTTGGTGCAGGAGGCGATGCCAACCTTGGTATTCGCTCCGATCGCCCCGGCCTGAAACCGATAGATCTCACCGCGGTCACCTTGCTCGATGATCGCGATTACCCGGCTCCCGTAGAGGCCGAGGTTATCCTGGATCTGAGCCGTCGCCGCAGTGAAGTCGTAGGTCTGGGCCAAGGCGGGACTCCCGCTTCCATGGACGGCGATGACCGCAAGCATCAACGAGGCGCGAATACGCTGACCGGGGTTCATGGATGCGGGGAATGGATTCACCGAGGCGCCGACGGTAAGCTGCGAATCGTGTACTCCTGCGTTTCACCGGGAGTCTGGTGATTAGTTGCCTCAATAAGACAGTGAGGTAAAAGCTGGTCGGTGACGCTAGCGAGGTCGGCGAACACCCGGTTGGGGAATTCTTTTTCTCGAAGTTCATCCCAAATGTGTTCTTGGGGGTTGAGCCGGGGGGGCGCAGGGAGGCAGGCGCAGCAGACGAATGTTCTCGGGGATGAGTAATTCCTTGGATACGTGCGAGCTGGCCCCGTCGATGACCATAACGATGAACTCGTCGGGGTGGCGGTATGGATTTGGGAAAGGAATTCGCCCATGCGCTCGGGGTTCATTTTGGGGCAGATCATCCGGACCAGTTCGCCCTCAATCGGGCTGATCGCGCCGTGGACATAAACAAACTCGCGCTCGTAGCCGTTGCTCACGACCGGGCGCAGGGGCGTCGGGGCCCAACAGCGCCGGATGCGCACCATTCGCCCAAAGCGCGCTTCATCCTGAAACATTAGGCGCACCATGCGGCCTCGCACGGCCTCCGGCGTTAACAGAATCGCCAATTTTTCCGGTAGTTTTTTTTCCAGTCTGCTTGGGCGAGTGGGTCGCTCTTGGGGTGCGCGGTGTCGGGCGCCACCTTGCGCCAACCGTGTCGGGCCAAAAGCCGATAGGTCACCGACGCTTTTATCGGCCGGCCAAGCCGTTGAGCAAGCGCGGCGCGCACCGGTGAGACGACCAACACACCTCCCGCTTGGGCTGAATCCAGCCATGGGGTCAAAAACTCGATCTCTTGCTCCGCACTCAGCAATGCATTGCGGCGGCCTCCCCTCAAGCGGGGGAGCTGCGGCCCGATCTGCCGAGACTTCCTAAACCTTGCCTGCAGCAGGTTCACGTTCGCGCGACTAACACCCAGCAATGCTGCGGTCTGTTCTAACGTGGCTCCTGTTTCTGCCGGCAAAAGCACCGCCTGCGCCGTTCTCAACTCCTCCAGCGTCCTGGCGTTTTTCACCGCCGCGCGAGCTTGATTTTCCAGTTCAGTGTCCGAGTTCCGTGGTCGACCCATTCATCACCACCATCTCAATTAGTCTAACTTTGAAAGCGAATCAGAATTAG
>JBBRHC010000020.1:0-22630 GCA_038223295.1 Opitutales bacterium | reverse complement strand
CGGCCAACGATCCAGAAACGCCAACTGCGCCCCGCGGTCCGGCACGTTTTCATACCCGGCGCGTTCGAGGAAACGTCGCGGGTAGGCCGGACCGAGGCCCGTCACCTCCACCCGCGCGCCCGCCGCGTCCACGCGAAACATCGCCCGCCACGCCCCGCACCCGATCTCGAAACCCGTATCGGTTCGTCGGATACGCCGCGTCCGGTGCGGGGCGGGATCGCGGCCGAGCAGCGCGCGCGCGCGCGGCGTGAAATCGATGCCCCAACCCGCGCGCAGCCACTCGCCCTGCGTCACCGCCAGCGGAGCGAGCCCCACGGCAAACGCGGGCGGCGCCGCCTCCAGCGCATCCACCTCGTCGATCCAGCCCGCGCGCGCCTCGGGGAAGGAATCGTAGGCGGGCACATACGGCTTGAGGTCGAAGATCGGAGTGCCCTCCACGAGGTCGCAGGGGCCGAGTCGCAATACGCGGCCCTCGACCCCGAGCAGGCGCACCGGCGTCATGCCGAGCGCGTTGGGCCGATGCGGCGAGCGGGTGGCGAAGACGCCGCGCCGCTGTTGCGGACCGCGCGGCGGGATCACCTGCGGACGCCAGTTCTCGTTGCGATGAAACCACCACAGCAACCACACCCGTTCAAACCCGGCGAGGTCGGACAGCGCCTGCTCGAAATTCTGCCCAGGTAGGAGTTCGAGGTGGTTTTCCTCCGCGTCGCGCTCGTCCGGCTGGTGTTTCGCCTGGAATTTCACCGCCTTGCCGCTGCGCAAGTAGCCGATCGGACGAAGCGTCAGGGTCACGGGTTCAGGCATGGATTCCGGTTCGATCACAGGCCCGGAGCGCAAGCCCCAGCCTGCTCTTTGGCCAACGAAAAACCCACCCTCGGCGTGGCACGGGCGTCGCGCCCGTGAGCGAATGGGCACCCTGCCCATTCACCGTGAACCGATGGGCGGGACACCCATGCCACTTTCGACCCGATTGCATCGCTTCCCGTCACCCACCCCTGGTCGGGCGTCACCGCCGCGCCCTGCCCTAAAGACCATCCACCACGCCACGCGCTTCAAGCCATCGACGGAGAGGGCGTGCCGCCCAGCGACTCCGGCTCTTTGCGGGCGGCTGGCTCCGGTTTAGACTCCGGCTTCGCCGAGGTGGGAACGGGGGGCGGCTCCACCACGCGGATCGGGGTGCGGGTCTCGCCGAATTCCAGGATCTCGTTCACGTGCACGCCATCGATCGTCTCGTATTCCAGCAATACGTCGGCGATCTTTTCGAGCGCGGCGCGGTGCAGGGTCAGGATCTCTTTGGCGCGGGCGAACTGCCCGTCCACCAGCTTCTTCACCTCGGAGTCGATGATGCGGGAGGTCTCCTCGCTATGATTCTGCGAACGGGTAATTTCGCGGCCAAGGAACACGGTGTCCTCGTTGGCCGCGCCAAACGAGATTGGTCCGAGCACGCTCATGCCCCAATCGCAGACCATGTGACGGGCCAGTTTCGAGGCTTGGCGGATATCGCCCGACGCACCGGAGGTGATGTCGCCCAGCACGATCTCTTCGGCGATGCGACCGCCAAAAAGGGTCGCCAGCTGGTTGAGCATGCGGCGCTTGGCATAGTTGTAGGTATCCTTTGACGGGATGTACATCGTGCTGCCGAGCGAGCGACCGCGCGGGATGATCGTCACCTTGTGCACGGGCATGGTCTCGTCCTTGATCACGGCGGAGACGAGTGCGTGGCCGGCCTCGTGCACCGCGACGATCTTGCGATCCTCGGCGTCCATTCCCTTGCGACGCTCCAAACCGAAAAGCACTTTGTTACGGGCGTCGTCAACGTCCTGCGCATCGACGCGTTTCTTGCCGCGCCGGGCGGCCAGGAGGGCCGACTCGTTAAGCAAATTGGCGAGTTCCGCGCCGGAGAGTCCGGGGGTACCGCGCGCGACGACATTGAGGTCAACATCGTCACCAAGCTGAATCTTGCGGGCGTGAACCTTGAGGATCTGCTCGCGGCCGGCAAGATCGGGCAGATCAACGTAGATCTGACGGTCAAAACGGCCTGGGCGCAGGAGTGCTTGGTCGAGCACGTCGGCGCGGTTGGTGGCGGCGATGATGATCACGCCCTCGGACGTATCAAAGCCGTCCATCTCGACGAGCATGCTGTTGAGCGTCTGCTCGCGCTCATCATTGCCGCCGCCGAGGCCCGCGCCGCGCTGGCGGCCCACGGCGTCTATCTCGTCGATGAAAATGATACACGGGGCGTTTTTGCGCCCCTGCTCAAACATGTCGCGCACGCGGCTCGCGCCCACGCCGACGAACATTTCCACGAAGTCGGAACCGCTGACGCTGAAAAAGGGAACATCAGCCTCGCCGGCGACAGCCTTGGCGAGTAGGGTTTTGCCCGTGCCGGGAGGCCCGACCAAAAGAATACCCTTGGGGATTTTGCCGCCCATTTTTTGGAATTTCTTCGGATCCTTCAAAAACTCGACGACCTCGGAGATTTCCAACTTCGCCTCGTCGCACCCGGCGACAGTGGCAAACGTGGCTTTGTCGCGGTCACGGGCGAGGAGCTTGGCCTTGCTCTTGCCAAAACTCAACGCACCGCGTCCGGCGTTGCGCAACTGGCGGACAAAGAGGAAGTAGAGCAAACCGATAATGAGCACAAACGGGATGAGTTGCGCGAGAACGTTGCTCCATACGCTGGACGCGGGCGTTTGCTTAAACACACCCGTCTTTTCCAAGCGTTCATAGGTGTCATCGGTAAGGCGACCGGAGGCGCGGAAGAGCGCGGTTTTGGCCGGTGAGCCTTCAACCGCGAGCGAGGCTGAGGAGAGTTCGCCGCTGATGTCATACCAGTAGGGCGAGCCCGCGCCATTGTAGCGCAAGACGCCTTCCTTGACCTTGCCCTGCTCTGCCAACTCCACGACTTCGGTGATTTTCAAAACCGCCGAACTCTGGGTCTTGGCGGGATTCAGCATCAGCACGGCGATTATCGTTCCGAGTAGCGCGATCCAAATGAGCCACATGCGCGGTTGAAATTTATCCGGCGGCAATCCCTTCAAAGGACGACGCGGGGGCTTGCTGCTTTCTTGAGTAGGGTCGGGCATCAGGGAGTGGACTAGGGCGGGACCCTCTAGGTTCCGGAGATATAAGTCAACGGAGCGGGACCAATGGTTTTGCGATTACGGGCATCGGTAAAAGTCCTCAGGGAAGTCTGGGCGGCACTGATACACAGAGCAGTCGCGTGCGGCTGCGCAGCGCAAAATGAGCCGTACCCAGACTGTGTTTCGCTCCCGTGCGACCACTGGCGACGAGATCGAGCAAGCCGTTGAAACCAGCGCGGTTGAGGTCCGTGCGCGCCGGCGTGGCGGCCAGCCACACATGCACGACGCGCCGGAGCACCGCGCGAGGCAACTCGCGCAGAGGGGCGAGCGACAGAGCACCGCTGCGGGTATCGATGCGCGCGACGCGCTCCGCCCACGCCTCCAGCGCGGTGTCGTCCTCCTCCAGCAAATCGCGCGAGAGCGCGAGCCCGGCCAGCGCGTCGCGACCGGGCTCGGCGGCTGCGCGCCAGGCTGGGATCAGCGTGGCGCGCACGCGATTCCGCAGATGCGTGGCGGAGGTGTTGGAGGCGTCCTCGCGCCAGGTCGCCCCGGCGGCGCGGAGCGCGGCGGCGAGCACGCCTTTATCCAGGGAGAGCAAGGGACGCAGGTGTACGCGCCCGAGCGCGGGTTGCGGATGCACGGGGCGCGGCGCGGCGAGGCCGGCGGTGCCGGCGCCGCGCGCCAGCCGCATGAAAAGCGTCTCCGCCACGTCGTCGCGATGATGGCCGGTGCACAGCGCGGTGATCCGGCGGCGGCGCAACGTTGTATTGAAAAAACCACTACGCGCCGCCCGCGCCCCCGCCTCGGTCACCGGCCCGGCGACCGGCCCGGACACCGACGCGGGCGCGGAAAGGGGCCGTTCCGCCCACTCGCCCGCCACGAGTTCGACGCCCAGCCCCCGGCACAGCGCCGCGCAAAAGCGCGCATCGCCCGCCGAGGCCCGCCCGCGCAGCCGATGATTGAAGTGAAGCGCGAGCAGCCGGGCCCGCCGTTCCGGCCAATGGGCCCAGAGCAGGAGCAACAGCGCGACCGAATCGGCCCCGCCGGAGAGCGCGATGGCCAGGCGCGGCGACGCGTTTTCCGGCACGCGCAACCACTGCAAAACCCCGCCATGGAGACGCTCGCGCGGAAGCGCGGCGGCGAGCTTCCCGGCAACGCGCGGCCAGTTCATACGCCAAGCCGGCAACCGCTCGCCGAGTGTAGGGCGGGGTCGCCGCACCCCGCCGTTCGATATGTATTCCCGTGATACCCCGCCGTCCGGTTTTTCATCAAAAACCCTGACGGCGGGGTGCGGCGGCCCCGCCCTACACAGCGGACGACTGCGTTCGCTCGATTCGCATGCATAGGCGCGGTCCGCGTTTCAAAAAACTACCGCGTTCAACCGAAGCGCAGCGTTTCGCGGCCAAAGTGAGGCACGAGCGCGGCGGGCAGCTTGACCGTGCCGTCAGGCTGGAGGTTGTTTTCCAGCAGGGCGGCGAGCACGCGTGGCACCGCCAGGCCCGAGCCGTTGAGCGTGTGGACGAGCTCCGGTTTTCCCTCGCTGTTGCGAAAGCGGATCTGCGCGCGACGCGCCTGAAACGCCTCGAAATTCGAGCAGCTCGACACCTCCAGCCAGCGCTGCTGACCCGCCGCCCAGACCTCCAGGTCGTATTTTTTCGCCTGCGAAAACCCGACGTCGCCCCCGCACATCAGCAATACGCGGTAGGGCAGCCCGAGCTTGCGCAAAAGGTTCTCCGCGTCGGTGCGCAGCAGGTCGAGTTCGGTGTAGCTTTGCGACGGATGCACCCATTTGAGCAGCTCGACTTTGTCGAACTGGTGCAAGCGATTCAGCCCGCGCACATCCTTGCCATAGCTGCCCGCCTCGCGGCGGAAACACGGGGTGTAGGCGGCGCGTTTCACCGGCAGCGCGGCCTCGTCGAGAATCTCGTCGCGGAAGAAGTTCGTTAGCGGCACCTCGGCGGTCGGCACCGCGTAAAATCCATCCGCGACCGCCTCATACATCTGCCCCTCCTTGTCGGGCAACTGGCCGGTCGCGGTGGCGCTGGCCGCGTTGACGAAAATCGGCGGATTCACCTCGGTGTAACCCGCCGCCACGGCCTCGTCCAAAAAGAATTGCAACAAGGCCCGCACGATGCGCGCGCCGTCGCCGATGTAAAACGGGAATCCCGCTCCGGTGACCTTCGCGCCGCGGCCGAAGTCGATGATTTTTTCAAAGCCCGGTATCTCCCAGTGCGGCTTCGCCACGGGCGATAGGCCCAGGCAATCGCCCCACGTGGCGAAGGTCACGTTATCCTCCGGCGTGCGGCCCGCCGGCACGCTTTCGTGCGGGAGATTGGGCAGCGAAAGCATGGCCGCCTTATGCTTCGCCACGATCTCGTCGAGCCCGGCCTCGCGGGCCTTCACCTCGGCCGAGACGGTCTTCATCTCGAGCACCTTCGCGACGAATTCGGGCGAGCCCTTGGGCAGCCGCGCCATCTCGGCGTTCGCCGCCTTTTGTTTGCCGCGCAACGCCTCGACCTCGGCGAGCTGCACCCGCCAGGCGGCATCCAGCGCGAGCACGCCGTCGAGATCGACCTCGAGGTGTTTTTTCGCGATGGCGGCGCGGACGAGTTCGGGCGATTCGCGGAGAAGCTTGGGATCGAGCATGGCGACGGTGGGACGCGGGCGGGCGGGTTTTGAAAAACGAAAACCCAGCAGACCGGAAGCCCCGCGCCCGCGTCAACAATTGCCTTCCAATGGTGTCGCCGCGAAACACCATCACCCGCCCGACTTCCGACCGTCCCTCGCCACGTGAGCAATTCCGACTCCTCCCCGCCCCCGCCCTCCGCGCCCGCCTCCGGTTTCGCCCGCTACCGTCGCCACCTGCACCACCTCCGCCCCGCGCGCTGGCACCTCATCGGCGGCCTGTTCTCCGCCACGGTTTTCGCCATCAGCACCGGCGCCGGACTGCCCGTGGCGATGAAGTATCTCCTGCCGATTTTCTTCAACCAGCAGGACAAGATCGACCCGCAGGTGCTCGCGTTCTCCCGCCGCCTTTTCGGCGACGCCTATCTCGACCGTCTCATGCTGCTCGCCTGCATCGGCCTGCCCTTGGTCTTCATCCTGCGCGGCGTCGCCGCCATCGCCAACCGCTACCTGATCAACAAAGCCGGCTTCATCGTCCTGGAGAATCTCCGCCTCGAGGCCTACAACCGCCTTCTCCGCCTGCCCCTCGCCTTTTACCACGAAAACAAGGCCGGCGACCTCAACGCCCGCCTCATCGGCGACACCGACAAACTCCGCACCGTGGTCGTCAACGTCGGCGGCGAGATCGTGAAACAGCCGCTCACTCTGGTCGCCGCCGTGGGCGCGCTTTTGTTTTTCTGCATAAAGGAGCGCAGCGCCCTTTTCGCCCTCATCGCCATGCTGAGCGTGCCCCTCTGCATCCTGCCCATCCGCACCGCCGCGCGTCTCCTCGTCAAACGCTCGCGCCAACTCGCCGCCAAGTCCGGCGAGCTCGGCGCCATCACCATCGAGACCCTGCAATCCCCGCTCGAGATCCAGGCCTACAATCTCCAGCCCCGCCAGCAGGCGCGTTTCAGCGAACGCATCAGCGACATGTTCGCACTGAGCATGAAGACCGTGAAATACCAGTCCATCGTCACCCCGCTCATCGAGATCGTCTCGGTCTGCGGCTTCGTCGCCGCGCTCTATTTCGGCACGCGCAACGGCATGACTTTCGAGACCTTCAGCGCCCTCGCCCTCGCTCTCTACATGTCCTACGAGCCGGTAAAAAAACTCAGCGGCATCCACGCCATCATCAAAACCGGCGAGGCCTCGCTCGACCGCCTCGAATACATCCTCGACGCCGAGGATACCGTGCCCGCCCCCGCCACGCCCGCCGCCCTGCCCGCCGGCCCGCTCGAGCTCGTCTTCGAGCAGGTCCACTTCGCCTACGCCCCCCGCCCCGGCCCCACCGAGCGCGACCACTCCACCACCCACTCCACAGCCATCGCCGTGGCCGTCGCCCCCACCTCGCCCCCCGCCGCCCTGCGCGACATTTCCCTGCGCGCCGCGCCGGGCGAAACCATCGCCCTCGTCGGGGCCAGCGGCGCGGGCAAATCCACGTTCATCACCCTCATCCCGCGCTTCTACGATCCCGCCGCCGGCCGCGTCACCCTCGGCGGCGTCGATCTCCGCGCCCTGGACAAAACCGCCCTGCGCGAGCGCGTCGCGGTCGTCCCCCAGCAGCCCCTGCTCTTCAACGCCACCTTCGCCGACAACATCCGCGTGGGCCGCCTCGCCGCCACCGACGCCGAGGTCGAGCAAGCCGCCCGCCGCGCCCACGCCCACGACTTCATCGCCGCCCAGCCCGAGGGCTACGCCACGATGGTCGGCGAACGCGGCAACACCCTCTCCGGCGGCCAGCGCCAGCGCATCGCCATCGCACGCGCTTTCCTGAAAGACGCCCCCATCCTCCTGCTTGATGAGGCCACCTCCGCCCTCGATTCCGAGAGCGAGGCCGCCGTCCAGGATGCCCTGCGCGAACTCGTCAAAGGCCGCACCACCTTCATGATCGCGCACCGCTTCAGCTCCATCCGCCACGCCACGCGCATCCTCGTGTTTGATAAAGGCCGCATCGTCGCCGATGGCCCGCATGATAAACTCCACGCCACCAGCCCCGTCTACCGCGAATTATACAACCACCAGATGCTCGGCGCCGTCGCTCAATAACCCGCAACCCGCCCGTTTCCTTTTTCCACCGGTGCCCGCTTCCCTCCCGCCGCCCAACCGCCTTTCGCCCGCCGATGAGGCCCCCATACGGGTAAAATTCGTTTCGCGCGGCGCCGGCGGCGCCCGTGTCCAACGCTGGACCCGTCAGTTTCCCGGCAGCCGGCCCGTGTGGGGCCGCTGCGAATTCATTTTTGATAACGACGTCCGTGATTACGATTGGTTCGTCGCCTACGACGACCTCCCGCCCTTCGCCCGCGAACGTTTTTCCCGCCGCATCGAGACCCTTGCCTGCCCGCGCGCCCGGACCCTGCTTATCACCGGCGAACCCTCGTCGGTAAAACTCTACGGCGACGCTTTTCTCGCCCAGTTCGGCGTCATCCTCACCAGCCAGGAAACCTGTCTCATCCGCCACCCCGGCGCCGTCTTCAGCCAAGCCGGCCTCCGCTGGTACTACGGCATCGGCAAAGAGACCCTGCGCACCTTCGACGAACTCGCACAAAACCCGCCCGAGCGCAAAACCAAAGACCTCTCCACCGTTTGCTCAAGCAAACAACAACGCCACACGCTGCACCACGCCCGCTACACTTTTATACAAAATCTTAAAGCGCGCCTGCCCGAGCTTGATATCTTCGGCCACGGCGTGCGCGACATGGATGACAAAGCCGAGGCGCTCGATCCCTATCGTTATCATATCGCGATCGAAAACCACGTCGCGCCCCACCATTGGACCGAAAAGCTCGCCGACTCATTCCTCGGACTCACCTTGCCCTTCTACCACGGCTGCCCAAACGCCGCCGATTATTTCCCGCCCGAGAGTTTTATCCCGATCAATATTCACGATGCCGAGGGCGCCGCCACCATTATCCGCCGCGCCCTCGCCAACAACGAATACGAAAAACGCCTGCCCGCCATTCGCGTAGCCCGCCGCCGCGTACTGGAAAACTACAACCTCTTCGCCGTCCTCAGCCATATCATCGAGCGCCCCGCCCCCCCCCCGCCCGCCTCCGCCACCGCCGCCCTCCTTTACAGCCGCCACCAATTACGACGCGCCCGCCCGCTTACCGCCGTCCACTTTGCATGGGAATCTCTGCGCGCCTGGCGGCTCTCCCGCCGCCATCGCGCCGCGCCGCGCCGATCCTAATTCTACTTTGGTAAAACGGGTGGAAACTTAGACCACAGTCGGGGGACAGGCCGCAAGAAGGCGCAGAAGACGCAAAACCAATCGGGCTAGTTCGCCCCCACATCGACCGCCAATTGCGGTTGCGGCGTTGACACCGCGTTCCGCCAAAAATGCATCGGCACCGACACCCGTCCCCGCGCCGAATCGTGGGCCAATTTTTTCAGCGCCCGCCTATCTCGCGGATTGATATGCACCGGCGACGGCGAGCCGGGCTGGGTCACCGCCTCCGGGCGCGTGGCGCCATACCTGCGCCAGGTGATAAAGGAGAGATAAACCGACTTCAGGGGATTCATAATATTTCTACTTTCGTAAAATGGGCCGGAACTTAAACTACAGTCGGAGGATGGGCCGTAAAAAGGCGCGGAAGACGCAAAATCAATTTTCTCTTGCGACTCTTGCGATTATTTACGTCCATATCAGCATTTCAACAAAGTAGAAATAGTTATAAAGGCGCGACACCGCGCTCCATCAAATCCAATGCTCCGCCACCCAGGGCGTGGGCAGGCACCGGTGATGCGGCTTGTTCCCCTTATACCCGACCACCGCCTCGTCCGGGTCCGGCTTGCCATGGAAAACCACGATGCTCACGCCCGGCGGCATCTTGGGCACCACGAAATGATTAAGCGGAAACACTGGCATGCATTGCCGCTTAAAACTGCATACCCACTCTTCAGGCCAATAAATCATCTTAGGGCGGATACAGTGCGTCAGGTAGGTCTGCGGCGGCCAAAATGTGCGCAAGGCCCACTCCTTTTCCGCGTAATATTGATCCATTATGTAACCGCACTTTCCCGCCTCGAACCGAAACACCGAGGAGTTGCCGATTTCCGGGCGGCGTTTAAAGATTTTGTACGCCTCGATCCAATTATGTATAATCGGGATCTTGTCCGGGTGATATTCAAAGAAACGATCCATCGGCCCCACCACCAAAAGGTCCAGGTCCAGAAATAAACTCGGCCCCTTGATCGGCAGTTTATCCGAAAACAGCCCGATTTTCCGCCATGGCGTGCGCGCCTTGTCGTCCGGCAAATCCAGCTCCGGAATCGGATAGGTGACCACATCTCCGTCGATGCCGCCCGCGTCGTCGGTGAAACACACGAACCGGTGCGCCAGCCCGAGGTGCCTTTTCATGGCGTGCCGCAGCCGGTTGACATATTCCGGCCCGTAGCGCGTGCCCCACTTTAAAGTCACTATATTAACCATTTTTATTTTTATATAATCCCGTCCGATCCGTAAAAACTGCAACCGTGGCCGCGATCCCGCGGCCCAAGCAAGAAAATTTCCGTTTATTAAACCGCTTGCCCTGGCTCGTCAGGCGCGGCGCGGCGACGCCACCACCTCCCGATACACCTCCAGCGTGCGCGCCAGCATCGCCTCTAGGGTGAAGTTCACGTTCGCGGGGGGCGTCGGCCCGCCCGCCGCCGTGGATAACCACCCGTACAGCCGGTCCGTCATCGCCACCCGGTCACCCGGCGCGACCGCTCCCTCCGGTAGCATCGCCGCCAATTGCTCCCCCACCCCGCCATGCCTGTAGCCCGCCACCGGCCGGCCCAGCGTCAGCGCCTCCAGCGTCGTCCGCCCAAACGCCTCGGGATCAAGCGAAAGCGACAATACCGCCGCCGACGCCGCCATGATCTCGCGCAGATCCGCCCGCACGCCCGTGAGCGTGATGTGTTCGCTCATCCCGGCCTGCGCGATCACCCCGCGCATCTCCACTTCATAGGCACGTTTTTTCGGATGCGTCTCCCCGACTAGCAGCCCATGCACGGGCAGGCCGCGTTGCCGCAACTCCGCGATTATCGCCACCAAATCCTCCGACCCTTTCCACCGCGTCAGCCGTCCCGGCAACGTAATCAGCCACTGCCCGCGCAGCGCGGGAAACTCCGCCGCCCACCGCGCCTGCCACGCCTCGTCCGGAAGCCACCCGCGCGGATAAGCCGCCGGATCGACCCCGCGATGGATCGTCGTGATCCGCGCCCCGTCGACCTTGGGGTAGTTTTTCCGCACGTACTCCCGCACGCTCTCCGACACCGCGATCACGCGCTCCCCACTCGTCATTACCGCCGAGTATGCATTCACCGAGTAAAATCCATGCACCGTGCTCACTAACCGGGGCCGCGTCGCCCGGTCCATGCCCTTCCACGCCAGCCGCGCCACCCACCCCGGCAAACGCGAACGGATGTGCAACACCTCCGGCCGCTCCGCTTCGAGCAGCCGGCGCAGCGGCGCGATCAGCAGCAACGCGCCCAAGCGCTTCTTATGCACCGCCATCGCCACGTGCCTCGCTCCGCTCCGCTCCAGCTCCACGACCATCCGCCCGCCGTTCGAGACCACCACCGCCTCATGCCCCTCGCGTCTCAAATGCGCCGCCACCTCCAACGTGCCGCGCTCCACCCCGCCAGAGTTCAACTCGGGCAAAATTTGCAGAACCTTCATCGCGAATGGGACCGGGTAGCCATTAGTCGTTCAGTGGATTCCACACGCGACGGAATCCGAGGCCGCCAAAGTCTCGCACATTCGCCGTGGCAAAATCGGTGACACCATGGGCTTGCAAGGTCCGCGCGAGGCGAAAATCGATTATGCGCCGGCGCGCCAACCCACCCTGCGCCGCATCCTTCCACACCTCCTCCATCACCTGCGCGTTTTCCGCCAACGCCCACTGCGGATGCGCCCGCAGCGCCTGGCATTCTGATGCCGCGTCCTCCGCACTCAACGGTGGTTGCAGCACGACAGGATTTCGTAACGCGAGATAGTACTCCACCAAAACCAGTTCCGCGATCACCACGCCTTGGTCCTGCCCGAGTCCCTCCAAAAAAGCCGCCGCCCTCGCATGTTCGGGAGCCGAGGCGATGCGAGCGTAGAGCAATAGATTGGTGTCGATGCCGATCATCACAGCGCCGGATCCTCATCGCCTCGGATCACGTCGCGCAAGCCGGCGGCACCGGTGACCAACAGCTTACCCGCCACGGGCGGCGGCAGGCTCCAACCCTTCTTCGCTGAAACCTTCACGGCCGGATACGCCCGCGCCACCGCCTCGGCGCCGCGCCGCATTACCTCGGACACGCTCCATTCCTGCTGGCGAGCCACTCGCCTTACCTCGCGATAAAGCCCATCCGGAATTTGAATCTGGGTTCTGACCATGATTAAAATTGTTACGCGCAGCGAAAACTACGTCAACGACTGAAACCACCGCGCCACGATCCACTCCGCGCAACGCCCCGCCTCGTGAAAGCCCGCCGCCGGTCTCAAGCCCGCGCCGGTCGCCCCGTTTTTCACCCACTCCGCGTAAGCCGTGGCAAAACCGCCCGCGAATAACCCCGCTACCGCCTTCGCCGGGCGACCGCCCCCGCCCGCCCGCGCCGGCACCGGCAACACGCCCGTCGCCGCCCGCGCCGTCACCGCCTCGTGCACCATCGAGACACTGTCCTCCGTCGCCCACACCACGCGTGCCCGCGCCAGCTCGTCCGCCAGCCAGCCGGGCCCCGTTTCCTGATGCGGCACCTTGCGCACCTTCGCGCCCGGAGCCGTAAACGCCGGCAGCTCCATCCCGCGCAAAAACCCCTCCGGCGTGCGCCGCGAATCCGCCACCGTCCAGCCCAGCTCGGGCTGCGCCGCGATCACGCGCGCGATCATCGGGGCCAGCGCCGCGCCGTCCCAGACATGGTGCTTCGACGGCCCGCCGATCAACACCAGCCCCGCCCTCGCCTTCGCCGGCAGGTCCTCCGGCACGCGATTCAGCGCGCCTCGCGTCAACACCCGCCGCGCCGTGTCCGCCGCGCCCTCCGCCACATCGTGGCGAGGCACGAGCGCCAGATCGAAACACGCCAGCGGCAAGCTCGGCCGCATGATCACCACCGAGCGCGCCCCCAGCCGCCGCGCCGCCCACCACAGCGGCAGATGCGTGCGATGCCCCGCCGCGATCACCAAGTCCGACGTGGCCCGGTCCTCCTGACCGAGCCCGGGTCTGTCGTGTGACCCGCGCGTCCCGCGCGGCCCCACCCCTGCGGCCACCCGCATCCGCGCCAGCACGCCCGCCGCCGGATCGATCCGCACCACCTCGTGCGTCGCGCCCGTGCGCCGCGCCAGCGCCAGCGCCAGACCCACGCTCTGGTTTTCGTGCCCGGGCCGCCCGTCCGACAGCACCCGGATGCGCCTCAAAACCCCGCCGCGCGTCGCACCCGCGTCCCCCGTTTTCATGGCTCCCCGACTCTTTCCACCCAGCCCAGCCCGAGCGCGCGACAGGCCGCTCGCAGCCCCGGCTCCCACGCCCCGCCCACCACATAGTCCAGCGGCAGAGACTCCGCCGCATCCACCCGGCGCAAACAGTCCTCGATCCCTTCGCCGGCCCCTCGTTCCGCGCTCTCGTAGGCCACGTCATCCGGCACCGCGACCGGCGGCGTGGGCACGCGCCCCGCCGCATCGCGCCAGAGTAAAACCCGCCGCCGCTTGCTCGGCGCCGCGGCCGCGCCGCGCGGCGTTTTGCCCGCCGGTTGATGCGGTCGCGACCGCTCCACCCGCCACCGATCCTGTAACCAAAACACGTCCGCCGGGCTCACCCGAATCATGCGCTCCACCAGCCGCATGATGCCCGCCGTCGTCGCCTCCGCCTCCTCCAGCGCGTGAAATCCCAGCTCCCACCGCCCCGCCCCCACCGTGCGCATCGACATCCCCACCACCGCCGCGCCCGTGCGCCGCGCCAGGATCGCAGGGATGGGCGTGCAACTCGTCGTCCGCCCGAAAAACGGCACCAGCTCCCCGATCTTCCCCGCCCGCTGATCCGACAACACCCCGAGCACCCCGCCACGCCGCAAAAACGCCGCCATCGCCAGCGGGTTGTCATCCTTGGAAATCAGCCCCATGCCCCGCCTCATCCGCGCCGCCACCACCCGCGCGTTCATCACCGGGTTGTTCAGCGGCCGGTAAACCGTCGAGCCCTCCACCCCCGGCGGAAACAGCCGGGGAAACCACTGCGCCAACGCCTCCCAGTTGCCCATGTGCGCCACCACCAGAACGATGCCCTTCCCCCGCGCGCTCGCCGCGTGATACACCGCCTCGTCGCGCAGCACCACGATCCGGGACAACGCCGGCTCCTCCATGCCCGCCGTGCGCAGGGACCCCAGCAGGTTGGCCCCGCTCCGTCGAAAAAGCTCCGCCGCGAGTTCGCGCAGCTCCTCCGCCGACTTCTCGCCCGCGAACGCGATGCGCAGATTGCGCTCCACGATCCGGCGTCGCTTGGCCAACACCCTCCGCGCCAGACCGCCCACCCCGCGCCCGATCACCGTCACCCACGCCAGGGGCAATAAACCCAACAACCCCTCGAAAATCGCATACGCCCCGGCCTCCAGCCGCCACTTTAGCCGCCGCGCCGCCGTTGGCCGGATCAACTCGCGCGCGTAGTCGAGGGGCGCGGCGTCGGGCTTGGTGGCGTCGGGCAACATGGAGGGCCGCGTACGTTTGGCCCCGCCCCGCCCCTCGGCAAGCCCCGCCACCGAGAAACCCACCAAAGCAGCATGCCCCCCGGCTTGCGCCCACCCCACCCGCCCCGCTTCCTCCTCCCCGCCCATCGCCTTTCGCCCTTCGCCCCCCTCCTTCCCCTCGCCCCCCTCCCTTCGCCCCCCTCCGTCACTTCGCCGCTCGCCCCTCGCCCTTCGTCTCCCGCCCCCATGCCCCTCCTCGAAGTCTCCCACCTGCGCACCAGCTTCCACACCCGCGGCGGCGTTTACCGCGCCGTGGACGACGTGAGTTTCCACCTCGAGCGCGGCGAGATCCTCGGCATCGTCGGCGAATCCGGCTCGGGCAAATCCGTCACCTGCATGTCCCTCCTGGGGCTCATCCCCCGCCCCCCCGGCCGCATCGAGGGCGGCACCGCCCTGTTCGATGGCCTCGATCTGCTCGCCGCATCGCCCGCCGAGCTCCGCGCCATCCGCGGCAAACGCATTTCCATGATTTTCCAGGACCCGATGACCTCGCTGAACCCGTATCTGCGGATCAGCGACCAGATCATCGAGCCCCTCCTCATCCACGAAAAAATCTCCCGCAAGGCCGCCCTCGCCCGCGCCCTCGCCATGCTCGAGGCCGTCGGCATCCAGGACGCCGCCAAGCGCATGCACAGCTACCCCCACGAGTTCTCCGGCGGCATGCGCCAGCGCGTGATGATCGCCATGGCCCTCATCACCCGGCCCGACCTCCTCATCGCCGACGAGCCCACCACCGCCCTCGACGTCACCGTGCAGGCCCAGATCCTCGGGCTGCTTAAAAAACTCCAACGCGAGCTCGGCATGGCCGTGATTTTCATCACCCACGACCTCGGCATCGTCTCCGGCCTCTGCGACCGCGTGCAGGTCATGTATGCCGGCCGCATCGTCGAGACCGCCGACACCCGCACCATCTTCCGCGCCCCTCAGCACCCCTACACCAAAGCCCTCCAACGCTGCGTGCCCTCGCTCCAGGAAAAAGGCCGCCCCCTCTTTACCATCCCCGGCCTCCCGCCCGACCTCTCCAAGCCCATCACCGAAGCCGAGCTCCTCGCCCGCTTCGAGCTCGCCGACCCCACCACCGCCCCGTCCACGTCAGCCACCCCGCCCGCGCCAGCCGCCCCCTCCGTCCACGCCCACGCCACCCCCGAGGACCGCCTCGCGCGCGAGGTCATCCTCGAAGTCAAAGACCTCGAAACCCATTTCCCCGGCCGCAAGACCGGCTTTTTCGGCCCCCAGTCGCCCCCCATCCGCGCCGTCGATGGCGTCAGCCTGGCGATCAAACGCGGCGAGGTCATCGGCCTCGTCGGCGAATCCGGCTCGGGCAAATCCACCCTCGCCCGCACCATCATGCAGCTCGCGCCCGTCACCTCCGGCGCGGTCATCTTGGAGGGCAAAAACCTCACCCGCGACCACACCGACGACCTCGCCGCCGTGCGCCGCGACCTGCAGATGGTTTTCCAGGATCCCTTCGCCTCGCTCAACCCCCGCATGACGATCTTCGCCGCCCTCGCCGAGCCCCTGCTCGTCCACCGCGTGTGCCCCTCCGCCGAGGTGCCCGCGCGCGTCGCCGAGCTGATGCGCCAAGTCGGCTTGCCGGAGCGCGACCGGCTAAAATATCCGCACGAGTTTTCCGGCGGCCAGCGCCAGCGCATCGCCATCGCCCGCGCCCTCGCCTTGCGGCCCAAGATCATCATTGCCGACGAACCCGTCTCCGCCCTCGACGTATCCATCCAGGGCCAGATCATCAACCTGCTCGCCGACCTCGTGCGCCGCCTCGATCTCACGCTGTTGTTTATCTCCCACGATCTTTCCGTGGTGAAACACATCTCCGACCGCGTCGCCGTCCTCTATCGCGGCAAAATCGTCGAGCTCGGCCCGACCCTCGAGGTGATGGAAAACCCGCAACACCCCTACACCCGCACCCTGCTCAGCGCCGTCCCCCGCATCGAGCGCTGACCGCCGTGTAGGGCGGGGCCGCCGTACCCCGCCGTGTTCGCCAAGTGTAGGGCCGGGTCGCCGCCCCCCGCCGTGTTTGCGTTTCCCCAACCGCATAGCACAGCGCCAAAGCGTCCGAGCGTCGGAGTGCGGCGACCGCGCCCTCCATCCCAAAAGCCCCCCATGCCGGTCATTTTCCAACCGCCAAATCCGCCAGGTTCCCCCTCGCCCCGCCAGTCCCCGCCCCCTCGCTCACTCCTCGTCCGCCTCCGCCTGCGCGCGGATCTTCCCGATCCAGCGCGTATTCATCAGGTGCGCGTGCTGGTCCCGCATCCCGTAGCCCACCAGCCACTCGGTTCCCGGATAGGTGAAGCCCGTCAACGTCGGCTCCGTCATCGCATCGCGTCGCAGCCGATGAATGACCGTCGCCGAGCGCACCCGCCGCGCCCCCTGCATCCGCAGCCACGCGTCCACATGCATCAATGTGCGCCCGCTGTCGCAGATATTGTCCACCAGCAACACCTCGCGACCCTCGGGTTTCAGCAACTGCCAGTCTACAAACATCCGCTCCAACGGCGTGCCGTTGTCGGTTTTCGCATAACTATACGCGCGGCAAAAAACCGGCTCCACCGAACGCTTCATGCGCAGCAACAGATCCGAATAAAAAAACACCCCGCCCCGCAGCACGCACAGCGCGAGCAGCATCTTGCCCGTGCGCGCCTGCGCGCCCTCCGCCCACCGATCCACCTCCTCCGCCATCCGGTCCAAAGCGTCGTCGATCTCCGCCTCGCTATGCAGAATTTCCACGTGTTCGGGTAGGTCCATTCAGACCCGAAAGCAGACGCGATGCCGCGCGTCACTCCATTAGACATCCCCGCTCTCCTTAACCGGAAATCCCCGATTCCCACCCCTCCGGCGCGCACGTCCAAACCCCCGCTGGCCCGGCCCCTGCTCCCCGCCCGCCGTGGTTCCTCCCGCTCCCGTTTCGCCCTCCGCCTCGCCCTTCTCCTCCGCCCCGGCCGCGCTCCTTTACGGGCTCGAGGATCGGGTGCCCGCCTCCATCGCCCGGCCGGTGGCCCTGCTGATTGCCCTCCTCCCCGACCACGCCACCAAACTCTCGCCGCGCCCCCCCATTAATCCCATTCATTCCCCCGCCCGTCCCAGTCGCCCGCCCCCTCGTGGCACCTCGCGTGCTAACACCCCACGTCCCCCACTCCGGCCGTCCTCCATCATCCTTCGCACCTCATCCATTTTTCATGCTCTCCCGCTTTTTTAAACTCGTCGAAAACCGCACCACCGTCGGGCGCGAGCTCGCCGCCGGCATCACCACCTTCGCCGCCATGGCCTACATCCTGGCGGTCAATCCCGCCATCCTGATGAATGGCTTCGGCGTCGATCCCGCCATCGGCACCGACCCCGCCGCCGCCTCTTATATCGCGGTCAAGGGCGCCCTCCTCGCCGCCACCGCCATCACCGCCGCGCTCAGCACCCTGATCATGGCGCTGATGACCAACTACCCTCTCGCCCTCGCCCCCGGCATGGGCATCAACGCCTTTTTCGCCTTCTCCATCTGCATCGGCGCCGGCGTGCCTTGGCAACAGGCGCTCGGCATGGTCTTCGTCAACGGCATCATCTTCCTCGCCCTCTCCCTCACCGGCGTGCGCGAGAAAATCGTCCAGTCCATCCCCTACCCGCTCAAAATCGCCATCACCTGCGGCATCGGCATCTTTATCGCCTTCATCGGGTTAAAAAACTCCGGCATCATCGTCGCCAACCCGGCCACCTTTGTCGCGCCCGGAGATTTCACCTCGCCGCCCGTCGCCCTCGCCCTCGCCGGCATCATCTTCACCGCCGTCTTGGTCGCGCGCAAGATCCCCGCCGCCATCGTGATCGGCATCGCCACCATCACCGTCGCCGGCCTCTTCATCCCCGACGGCCAGGGCGGCGCCATCACCGCCCACCCCACCGCCCTCTTCTCCGCCCCGCCCTCCCTCGCCCCGGTTTTCCTCCAGCTCGACCTGTCCTTCCTAGGCAGCTTATCCGCCCTGCTCGTCGTCCTTCCCCTCATCCTCACCCTCCTGCTGGTCGATATGTTCGACAACATCGGCACCCTCATCGGCGTCACCAAACGCGCCGGCCTGCTCGATAAAAACGGCCACCTCCCCAAGGCCGGCCGCGCCCTCCTGGCCGACTCCTTCGCCGCCATCCTCAGCTCGCTCTTCGGCACCAGTACCGTCGTCAGCTACATCGAAAGCGCCTCCGGCGTGGAGGCCGGCGGCCGCACCGGCCTCACCGCCCTCACCGTTTCGGTGCTCATGCTTCTCGCGCTGTTTTTCACCCCGCTCATCCTCATCATCCCCGCCGCCGCCACCGCCCCCGCCCTCATCATCGTCGGCGTCTTCATGCTCCAAGCCGTGACCGAAATCGATATGAGCGAGTTCAAAATCGCCGCCCCCGCCGCCCTCATTATCATCGGCATCCCGTTGACCTTCAGCATCGCCGAGGGCATCGGCTTTGGCCTCATCACCGCCGCCCTGCTCGCGATTTTCACCGGCCAGCCCAAAGGCTTCACCCCCGTAGGCTACATCATCGCCGCCATCTTCCTATGCTCTTTTTTCAAGGTCGTCCCCTACGTCATCGCCCTCCTCTCGTGACCGCCCTACCCCGTCCTCCGTTTTTGCGCCTTCTGCGCCTTAATGCGGCCAAATCTTCCGCCAATCTGCCTCCTCCCTTTGCGTCCTTCGCCCTCTTCGCGTTAAAAAACTCCGCCTCCGTGCCCTCCGTGTCCGCGCTCCGTGCTCTCCGTGGCTAAAAACTCCGTCTCGTCCTTCGTCCCCCCTTCGACCTCCCACTTCCATGACCGCCGCCTCCTTCGATCCCACCAGCGCCGTCCCCGCCGAATTCGCCAACCTCGTGCGCCAGCTCCAGCACGCCGCCGGCGCCGTGCTCAAGCCCACCACCCTCGAGGAGCGCCCCATCTACGGCACCACCGCCTACATCGCCAACTGCCTCCTCGACACCCGTTTCGGCCTCTACCGTGCCTACGTTTTCCAGGACATCATCGACAAACACTACATCATCGCCCTGGCCCACGGCGACATCTCCACCGCCAAGACCCTCTACACCCGGCTCCACTCGAGCTGCGTCACCTCCGAGACCCTCCGCGGCTGCGATTGCGACTGCGTGCAGCAGCTCGAAGGGGCCTTCAAAGTTATCTCCGAAAAGGGCAACGGCGTCCTCTTTTACCTCCTCCAGGAAGGCCGCGGCGTCGGCTACGTTGGCAAGGCCCGCGACCGCATGCTCGTCCAGGCCTCCCTCGACCAGATTTCCACCTTCGCCGCCTACGCCTCCATGGGCCTCCAAAAAGATCACCGCAACTACGACAACATTTCCCACATTTGTTACCTGCTCGACATCAAGGCCTCCTGGATCGTCCTGACCAACAACCCCGACAAGGTCGAGGCCCTCCGCAACCAAGGCCTCGTCGTCGCCGGCACCGAGGCCCTCGAATTCGAGCCCTCCCCCTTCAACCTCGCCTACCTCACCTCCAAAGCCGCCGGCGGCCACATCCTCAAGCGCCCCACCGAGACCCAGGTCAAACGCGCCCTCCCCCCCGAGCCCGTCAAACCCTTCCGCCCCCACGCCCTCCCCGCCGCCAAACGTTTCATCTACTCCGCCAGCTACTTCCTCCCCATGAAGCCGGTGGACAACGATATCCTCCTCTCCGAGCTCCAGTTCCGCGATCTCTTCGGCAAAGAGGCCATCAACCGCTACATGGCCGGCCCCGATCCCCTCGTGCTCGGCTACCGCCTCATCCGCGACAACCGTTTCTTCGTCAAAATCAACCCCGACGCCCTCGCCACCCACCGCAAAACCGCGCCCGACGACCCCATCCTCGACCTCGTCACCACCCCCTACTGGTTCCGGGTCCACGTTTACTACGACATCGTCACCTCCCAGGATTTCGTCGTCCTCACCCACGGTCACCCCCGCATCTACGATATCCCCGTGGTGCGCCTCCACAGCGAATCCCTCTTCAACCGTTTCCCCCTTCGCGTCGTATCCAACCGCGACAAGATGAAAGAGTCCGTCAAACACATCGTCACTTACGGCGTCGGCGCCATGCTCCTTGTGTACAACGATGGACGCGGCGCCGGTTTCGGCGCCTACGCCGCCGATCGCATGATGACCGAGAGCAACCAGGCCCTCAGCAGCGACGAGGCCTATAGGAAACTCGGTATAGATTACGACAGCCGCGACTACGACGCGTCCTTCACCTTGTTAAAGCACCACATCCCCAACGAAAAGATCCAGATGGTCATGAATAGCCCCGGCAGCCTGGTAAAAAAGCCCGAATACGCCCAGTCCTTGCACCGGCAAAAGTTCGACGTGGATAAATGGATCTTCCTCGACGACGACTCCGTCGGCGACTGATGCTCATTCCAATTCGCTTTCAAAGTGATTCCAAATAGCCGAGGACGGCCAACCCCTACACCGGATGCTTTGTGTAGCGCTGGCTGTCCCTTGCCGATTTTTGATGATAGTCTCATTTTGATCGCGAATTAGAATAAGCAGCCCGCCACCCGGAGTATGAACCACCGTCAGGCGTAAGAAATCCACGCAAACGGTATGCTAAGTAACTTTGCGCCCCCAAAAGCCCATGATTCACCGGCGATCGTCGACAGATAAACTATACCTTCCTCGGGATACATTTACATTAGCCTTTTTATCCTCTGCTTTTGTTTCTTCCGGGCCTTCTGTCATTTGGCTAAGATATCCAAGCGGACGACGTCAAACCTTGATATTTGACAAAAATCACCCTGCTCGACGCCAATTCGCTCAACGATTAATACATCGCTGCCCGAGTCGCAAAAGGCATCCCCGTTAACGCCCGATCCCCCTAGGATATAAATTATGGCACGGCACAAATCCACCCCGTGGACGACGCGGAGGGCATCAAGGCGACGTCGGGGCAGGCACATTTATTGTGCGCCGCTATTTGTCGCAGAACCCGTCGGCGACGCGTTTTCCCTGCCAAGAGTAAAATCAAACACACCCTGAGTCCGTATTGGCGCGGATATATACCGTCATTTCATTGGTCATGGAATTGCATCAGTCTCCGAATTATATACACTCGGCTTTAAATACGCGAGGCACGGGCGGTCCATTTTATATATAAAAACCGAACAAAAACACTCTACCGAGGTCTAGTGCTTGCCATAATTCGGACTCCGGGCACTGTTTTTCGCTCTAGGTAACCCAACCGAACGGGTTAAACATCGGCCCACACTAATATGTTCCACATCATCTACATGAGCTCCGCCACGGTTCCATTTTCCCCGGCGGACCTGCAATCTTTGCTTGCGGTAAGCCGAAAAAACAATGCCGTGTCCAAGGTTACTGGCCTGCTAATCTACAAAGACGGCAATTTTCTTCAGGTTCTTGAGGGGGAGCAAACGGTCATCGATAAACTGTATTTTAAAATTAGCCTAGATCCACGTCATGGACACATATTGGCATTCTTCAAAGAGGAGATTCCAAAGAGAGAGTTTCCCGATTGGTCCATGGCCTTTCGCGATCTTAACATAGATACGGAGAGCAGCCCCGAAGGATTTAATGAAATTTTAAACAACAACTGCACGGATCTCACCCAGCTTTCGGGTAAAGTCCGTGCGTTTGCAAAAATGTTCGCGCGTAAATAAAGTCGTTAAACCGCCCTCAACGCGTAGGTGTTTACGATTTCTCCTCTATCCGGCCCAAGAAATTTTTCCTTAGAGCTCCGGCCTTCCCCGTGATTTTCGATATCGGTCTCGGACCAGCCTGCGCGCTTACTACCTCCCGACTCCAAAGGCACCTTGTTCAGTATAGGGGGCGACCAAGGGCTCCCGCGAATTGATAGACTCCCGTTATGGGCACTTTGAAAAATAGGTTTTCTCGAAAACCGGGTAAAAAAAGTTACATCACCACTTAGCGTTGATTCGGGAGTTGTCGATTTTAGGGCATTTTCCTTACTAATACATTGCTTTACATTGCTTTATGAAATAATCCTTGGCATTTAGGCACACTTCGCCGTGGAGGGCACTCGACCAAGCTTGATGAGTTGAACGTAACGTAGGAAATTATACGTCAGGTTACTCAAACCGATGCCGGTAGCGTTCCGATTCAGGCCAATATATTCTTGTTCGGGGCCGCCCATGCTGTTTTCAACACAACCAAAAATATGTTCAATCTTGCAACGGATC
>JBBRHC010000019.1:0-22639 GCA_038223295.1 Opitutales bacterium | reverse complement strand
CCGATGCAGGCGCGCGCGGCTGGTTGAAGTTCGCTGGGGAAGTAGCCGGCGAGATCGGCTCGGACGCCGACGATGAGCTGGCGGCGGCGTTTCTGGGGAGCACCGAGTTTTTCACCACGCTCAATCTGCGGGTGCACGCGGTAACCGTGCAGGCCCTTGGATTGGCCGAGGGTGCGGGCCTCGTGCTGGACGGCGGTGAAGTAGCGACCACCGGAGGCGGAACGCAGGCCGAGCACGTTTTCGATGACGAAAATTTTGGGCTGAAAAAATTCTACGTAATCCAGAAAGTTGCGGAAGAGGTGGCGGCGCGGGTCTTCCTTGAGGCGCTCGGTGCCGTGGTTGGAGCCGTCGCGCTGGCGGGCGGTGGAGAAGCCCTGGCAGGGTGGGCCGCCGACGATGACATCGAGCCGGTCGGTGCCGAGGAGCGCGGCGAGTTTTTCGGGCGTGAGCGCGGTAAGATCGGCTTCGAGCGCGAAACCGACGGGCGGGAGGCCGGTGGGGGATTTGGCTTGGAGATTGGCCCGCAGGGTGGCGACCGCCTGCGGGTTAAAATCAATCGCGGCGAGGCAGTCGAAGCCGGCGCGGAGCAAACCGAGGGTGAAGCCGCCGCAGCCGCAGAAAAGGTCGATGAAGGTCGGCCTGGCGGAGGCGGGCGGCGGGGTCGGCGCGGCCGCGTGAGTCGCGGGCTGGGCGGGATTCACCGGTCGATCCCCTCGCAAAGTTCGGCGGCGCTGGTGCCGAGCGCCTTGGCGAGGCGCAGCACGGTCTGAAGCGTCGCGTTGCGTTCGCCGCGTTCGACGCCGCCGATGTAGGTGCGGTCGAGGTCGGCTTTTTCGGCAAGCGCTTCCTGCGAGAGGCCAAGGGCTTCGCGGCGGTCGCGGATGTTTTTACCAAACTGCCTAAGGGCAGCGTCTTTCGGCATGTGCGGAAAATAGCGAAACGCCGACTATGCGACCACGGAATAGAAGTAGCACTTACGACGGGCGGGCAACGGATCGGCCGGCGACGAGGGCTCGTGTGGCCGGGCCGAGGCCCGGCGTTCCCGGGGCGGCGGATGGCGGGTGGGTCACGGACGCGGGCGCTGTTTTTTACAATCCGATTTCAGCCTGATAGTCCCTTGTAGGCTGTAACGTCCGATTTTCCGGAATTGGACACGGAGCCGAGCCGGAGCGCGGACACAGAGGCCACAGAGGAATACAGGCCGGCTTGTATTGGCGAGAATGGCTCCGTGTTCTCCGTGTCGGAGCACCTTGCCCTCGATGACAATAATCCGGTTCGGCGCTGTTTTCAGTGGGTAAACTGACGCCCGTTTCCCAATCCAACGGGTGAAACGGACTCTTGGATAGAACCACCACACCCTGATAAACCCCCACCATAGCCGGAAATCGACCACGGATGGCACAGACTATCACCGATTAAAGTACTGGATAGGAATTATTCATCACCCGTTCCCGTCCGGGTTTTATCCGTGGTTAAAACTGCCATTGCTCGGGGGTTCTGAGATGAAACTGCCGCGGGGATTCAAGATGAACCTCAAGATGAACCTGTCCCTTGTTTTCTCCCCTTGTTTTCTCCTCGGCCGTCCGGTGACGTGCTGCGCGGCAGAGCATATCCCGTCATTTTTCGACCGCGTGCTTTCGCTCGGAGGGGGCTCGGCCGCTCGCCAGGATGCTTCCGAGTACCACCACCATCCCGGAGAACTGTAGAATCGTCAGATGCTGGTTCAGGAAAAACCAGCCGAGGATGACGGCCACGATCGGACTGAGGAGCCCGAGCGGAGCCACCGTGGAGGGTTCGAGTTTCGCAATCCCGCGAAACCATAGAATGTACGTGCCCGCCGCGCCGATCAGTCCGAGATAACCGAGACCGATAAGGTGGTGGCCCGTGAGCGCGGGCGGCGCGGGCTCCAGCCAGATGGCCAACGGGACCAGCGCCAGTCCGCCAGCCGTGAGCTGCCAGGCGGTGAAGATCAGCGGAGAAACCGGCGGCTGCCAGCGGCGGCTGAGCACCGTGCCGCAGGCCATCGAAACCGCCCCGGTCAGCCCCGCCGCGATCCCCACAACGTCCAGTTTCGCACCGGGCGCCAGCACCAGCAAAGCCACTCCTCCCATTCCGGCCAAAGCCGCGACGACGCCCATGAGACGGATCGGCGTGCCGAGCATCGGCAGGGCAAACAGGATAACGAACAAGGGCTGGATCGCGCCGACGGTGGCGGCCACACCGCCGGGCAGGCGGTAGGCGGAGACGAAGAGCATGAACCAAAACAGCGAAAAATTCAGCACGCCGAGCAGGAGGGTCTTCGGCCACCACGCACCTTTCGGCACGACTCGAACGATGATCAAGAGCAGCAGCCCGGCCGGCAGCGCCCGCAATGTCGCGAGCGTGAGGGGATGCCAGCCGGCCAATAGCTGGGTCGTGACGATGTACGTGCTGCCCCAAATCGCCGGGGCAAGGGCGGTGAGAAACAGGTTGGTGTTTCGGTTGGTGAGGGATCCCACTTACCCCCATTCGCACCGTATCCGGATAATCACAACTCGGGGTGAACTCCCGAATCCAGCCGCTGCGTCGCTTTCTGGGCGGCGGATTTGGGTCCGCCTGCGAATTTCGCGTATTCGGACTTCGTAAACCGCATCCCCACGGGTTTCGATACGTCGAATTCCACTATCGTAAACGGGCCGAGCTTTGATCGCCCGACGACCAGTCTTCGGCTTCCCCTTTTTTCCACCCTATCACCCCTGCCATGCCAACCCCAAGTCCTCTCCGCCGTTTGCGCACGCTGCTGGCGGCGCTAGCCCTCGCCGTCGCCTCGGCGCCCTGCCTGAGCGCGGAATCTGTACTGCGTTCCGGAGACCTCGTCGCCGTGTGCGGTGACTCGATCACCGAACAAAAACTCTACTCGCTCTACATCGGGCAATACCTGCTCCTCTGCCAGCCGGCCGAGAATCTGATGGCCATGCAATTTGGCTGGGGCGGGGAGCGCGCCGGAGGCTTCCTGGCGCGCGTGGACAACGATGTTCTCACCTTCGAGCCCACCGTCGCCACCACTCTATATGGCATGAACGACGGCGGTTATGCGCCGGCCACACCCGGCATGCTCAATAACTACCGCAAGGATATGACGGAGTCCGTGCGCAAGCTGAAGGCGGGCGGGGTGCGTGTCGTCATCGTGGGCACGCCCGGCATCGTGGACCCCGTCACGTTCAAACGCTCCTCGGTCGATTCCACCACCTACAACGAGACGCTGGCGGCGCTCGCCAAGGTCGCCCACGAGGTGGCCCGGTCCGAGGGCGTGCTGGTCGCCGATGTGTACAACGCGATGATGTCTTCCATGCTCCAGGCGCGGACGGTGCTTGGCGAAGGCTACAAGATCGCTCCCGACGGCGTGCACCCGTATGCCTCCGCGCACCTCGCCATGGCCTACGCCTTTCTCAAAGCCATGGAGGTGAGCGGTGACATCGGTACGCTTTCCGTGGACTACTCGGGCGACCAGGCGACCGGCGCCC
This sequence comes from Opitutales bacterium, assembly GCA_038223295.1. Classification (GTDB taxonomy): domain Bacteria; phylum Verrucomicrobiota; class Verrucomicrobiia; order Opitutales; family Opitutaceae; genus IMCC26134_A. The sequence goes on along the minus strand of JBBRHC010000019.1, from coordinate 19,136 downwards.
CCGGCCATCGAGTGATGGGCTAGGCCCAGGGTGTGCTTCGCGTCGAGTCCTCGCGTTATCCGTTTTGCTTCGAGGGGACGCCGGACGGCAACGGCACGCTGGCGATGAGCGCCTTCCTGCCATTCAACGAAGAACTCAACCGCTACCGGCTGGTCGTGCAAAACGCGCCGGCCCGCACCCGCATCACCTGGGGCGCCGCCAGCAAGGAGTTCACCACCGCCCAACTCGCCGTCGGCATCAATCTCGCGGCCGAGTTCCCCGCCAATCCCTTCAGCGAACCGTTTGCCGCCGCGAGCAAGGTAATTGGCGAGCAGCAGGCATTTGAGACCGCCGGCATCAAAAACATGCTCGATTCCCTGCCCCGCTGGGGACGCGCGCTCCCCGAGGGCGCGGCGCAAATCTCGGCGCTTCGTGATTTGATCGTCGCCAGGACCGAGACCACCCGCGCCGCCAGCCGCGCCGCGATCAAGCCGGTCACGCATGAAATCAAAATCGAGGCGTTCAGGTAGCGATCGGAAGCCATCCCGCTTTGGGGGTGGAACAGAAAGTGATGTCAGGGCTGTTCCTCCGGCGTGGCACGGGCGTCCCGCCCGTGAGCGAATGGGCACCCTGCCCGTTCGCCTCCGATCCCATGGGCGTGTCGCCCATGCCACTTTCGGCCCGCAGCAGGCTACGATAGGCGAGGGTGGACGAGAGTAGGCGAAGGTCGGCGTGGCGAAGGGCTCAGCCGGCGTTGGCAGCTTCGAGCTCTTCCCAGCGCGTGAAGGCGATGGCGTGCTCTTTTTCCAACTCGTGCAGGCGCGTCTCGGCGGAGCGGACGACGGCGGCCTCTTGCTTGAAAAACTTCGGGTCGCCGAGCTTGGCCGCGAGTTCCGCCTGCTCCGTCTCCAGTTTTTCGATACGCGCGGGCAGCTCGGCCAGCTCGCGTTGCTCGCGGTTGTTGAGCTTGCGCGCGGGGGCGGCGGGCTTGGCGGGCGCGGCCGGGGCCTGGGCGGGGGTGGCGATGGCGCGGGCGTTGGCCTTGGTCGCGACGACGGGGGACTTGGCCCGTTTGGCCTTCTCGTCCACCCAGTCGGTGTAGCCGCCGATGAACTCCTCGATGCCGCCCTGGCCGTCGAAGACGAAGGTGCCGGTGACGACCTCGTCGAGGAACTTACGGTCGTGGCTCACCACCAGGACGGTGCCCTCGAACTCGACCAGCAGGTTCTCCAGCAGGTCTAGCGTCTCGGCGTCGAGATCGTTGGTCGGCTCGTCGAGCACGAGCACGTTGGCCGGCTTGGTGAACAGCCGCGCGAGGAGCAGGCGGTTGCGCTCGCCGCCGGAGAGCACGCGGGCCGGGGTGCGGGCGCGGTCGGCCTCGAAGAGGAAATCCTGGAGGTAGCTGATGACGTGTTTGGAGCGGCCCTCGACGGAGATGTGGGTGTTGCCGTCGGACACGTTTTCCGCGACCGTCTTGTCGTCGTCGATCTGGGCGCGGAGCTGGTCGAAGTAGACGACCTCGAGCTTGGTGCCGTGCTTGAGCAGGCCGCCGGTGGGCTGGAGCTGGCCGAGGAGGAGTTTGAGGAAGGTGGTCTTGCCCGCGCCGTTGGGGCCGATGAGGCCGATCTTGTCGCCGCGGGTGATGATGGTGGAGAAGTCGCGCACCAGGGGCTTCGCGCCCGGGAAGGAGAAGGCGACCTCGATGGCCTCGATGACCTTCACGCCTGACTCGTCGGCCGAGGAAATCTTGATGTTCGCGTTGCCCGCGCGCTCGCGGCGAGCCTTGCGCTCGGCGCGCAGGGCGTAGAGGGCCTCGATGCGGTTGCCGGCGCGTTTGCGCTGGGCGCGCACGCCGCGGCGGATCCACTCCTCCTCCTGGGCGAGTTTCTTGTCGGCGGCGGCGCGCTGGCGCTCCTCGGCCTCCAGGCGCTCGGCGCGGCGGGCGAGAAACACGTCGTAGGCGCAGGCCCAGTTGGTGAGCGCGCCGCGATCGAGCTCGACGATGCGGGTGGCGAGTTTTTGCAGGAAGGCGCGATCGTGGGTGACGAAGAAGAGCGCGATTTTCTCGGTGAGCAAAAACTCCTCCAGCCAGAGTATGCTCTCGATATCGAGATGGTTGGTCGGCTCGTCGAGGAGGAGCAGATCGGGTTTGCTGGCGATGGCGCGGCCGAGGAGGACGCGGCGCTTCAGGCCGCCGGAAAGGGTGGTGAACTGCGCGTCGGGCGCGAGTTGGAGACGGGCGATCAAGTCCTCGATGCGCACGTCGATCTCCCAGTCCTCCTCGTGCCCGGCGACGTCGCGGCGCACGCCGCTGGCGACGAGATCGTGCACGGTGCCGACGAGGTCCTGCGGCACCTCCTGCACGAGGCGGGCGAAGTGGGCGCCGGGCTGGCGGAAAACCTGGCCGGTATCGGGCTTCATGTCGCCGGCGATGAGCTTCATAAGGGTGGACTTGCCGGCGCCGTTGCGGCCGACGAGACATACGCGTTCGCCGGGATCGACCTGGAAATTGACGTGGTCGAGGACGGGGGCGCCGCCGAAGGCATGCGAGAGATCGAGGAGACTAAAAAGGGCCATGAACCGGCCAAAGTGAAAATCCCCCCGCTTGCATGCAACCCCGCAAAGGGCACGCTGGTCGCACCTCATATGAAGCCCCGCCACCTCCTCGCATTCGTCACGCTGCTCCTCCCCGCCATGAAGCTACCCGGCCTCCCCGTATATTTCGGCAACTATGGCCCAGCCATCCAAATGGCGGAGTTTGACCCCGCCACCGGCGCGCTCGGCGCCCCGCGCGTGGCAAACGCGGGCGGCGCGGTGGCCAACGCCTCGTTCCTCGCAAAATCGGCCGACGGGCGTTTCCTTTACGCGGTGTCCGAGAGCAAAGCCGGCGGCTTGCACGCCTTCGCAATCGGCGCGGACGGGCAGCTCACGCAGCTCAACCAGGCGTCCAGCGAGGGCGGCGGGCCGTGCGACATCGCGCTGTCGCCGGACGGCAAACTCGTGGCGGCGGCCAACTACGGCGGCGGCAGCGCGATCGTCTATCGGGTGCGGGCGGACGGGGCTCTCGGCGAGCGGGCGGGGTTTTTCCAGCACACGCACGCGACGAATGTGTTTCCCGGGCGGCAAAAAGCGGCGCACGCCCACGGCGTCACCTGGACGCCGGACGGCAAGGTGCTCCTCGTGCCCGATCTGGGTGGGGATCGCGTGTATCTTTATGCCGCCGACGAGGCCGGAGCGATGGCGGTGAACGCGGCCCAGGCGTGGCTGGAAATGCCGGCCGGGGCGGGTCCGCGCCACGCGCAGTTTTCGCCCGACGGGCGTCACCTCTACGTGGTCAACGAGCTGGGCAACACGGTGTCGGTCGCGGGCTACGACGCGGCGGCGGGGACTTTCACGATTATCGAGACGGTGAGGACCTTGCCGCCCGAGGGCTTCGCGGGCGCGACCAAGACGGCGGAGATCGTGGTGCATCCGGCGGGCCACACGGTGTATGCGTCGAACCGGGGTTTTGATACGCTGGCGGTGTTCGCGCGCGACGCCGCGTCGGGGCGCTTGACTGCGAAGGGCCACGTGCCGGTGCCGGCGCACCCGAGGCACTTTGCCTTAAGCCCGGATGCGCGCTGGTTGATCAGCGCGGGCATGGACGCGAATCGCGTGGCGGTCTTCGCCGTCGACCCCGCGACGGGCGCGCTCACCGCGACGGAGCACGGGCTCGAGTTGAGGAAGCCGGTGTGCGTGCGGTTCTGAACGGTGGGTGGACGGGTCGAAGACGAGGTTTTAGCGAATGAAGATAGGGATGGGCCCCGGGGCACCCGGGGTTCGGAACGGCGGAGTGCGGCGACCCCGCTCTACACGGCGAGATTAGACGTGGATCGTGTAGGTGAAGGTGTGTCTGCCGGCGGGTATGCGGTATGGCTCCAGCACGTCGGGGCCGCAGCTCGCGGTGCCGATGCCGCGGTGGGCGGCGTCGAGGTAGAGTATCGTCTCGGGGCGGGTCACGAGATCGGTCGTGTGGCGGGCGGCGTAGAGATCCTCGGCGGTGAAGTGCGTGGCGTTGAACTCCAGGGTGCCGGTCGCCTCGATGGCGACAAGGGCGGGGGCTTCGCGTTTTGCGGAGCTTGAGCGGCCGGTCGCGCCGACGGGGCACGCCTCGGTGAGCTCGATCCAGCGGACGTCGGTGTGGTGGCCGTGCTCCTGGGGCATCACGTAGTCCACGTATTCGCCGGCGACGGTGCCCTCGTAAAGGCCGAGGTCGGCGGCGGTTTTGCGGTCGCTATAATTCTCGAAGGGGCCGCGACCAAAGTAGGCGAGCTGGCGCAGGCCGGGCACGAGATCGAGGCGCACGCCGATGCGGGGCAGGTCGGCGTAGTCTTTGGCGAGGACGATCTCGTTGACGACGACGAGGCGGCCGTCGGGGTGGAGGGTGTAGCGGTGGGTGTGCAGCACGTCCTTCCAGTTGGCGCGCAGCGGGGTGGTGACGGCGTGGGCGAGCGTGATGGTGACGGAGCCGTCGGCGGCGGGCGCGGCGACGTCGAAACGCTCGGGGCGGTGGTCGAGACCGAGGTGGAGGCCGAGTTTTTGCCAGCGGCCGAGAGGTTTGCCGTCCTGGCCGGTCCAGAGCTTGATGCCGTCGTTGTCGGTGGCGGCGCGCCAGAGCTGGAGGAGGGGGCCGCGTGCCAGGCGTTCGTGTCCATCGCGGCGGAGGGAGGCGAGCGTGCCGGTGGCGCGGTCGAAGAGCGCGTCAACGCCGGCGGCGGAGAGCAGGAGGCCGCCGAGGGTTTCGGTGACGGAGACGGGGTAAGGAGCTGGCGGAGGATTTATGATTAATGATTTATGATCAATGATTTTGGCGGCGGCCGGCGCGGGCAACGCGAGCTGGGCGGCGGCGATGACGTGGCCGGCGTCGGCCCAGGAGGTGGCGCGCGCGAGGGTGAAGGTGACGTTGAGGTGGAATTCGCGGGCGTCGGCGGGGAGGGTGCCGAGGGCGAGCGTGACGTCGCGGTGCGCGCCGGGGGCGAGGGCTTTTAGCGCGGTGGCGGGGATGACGCCGGAGGCGACGTCCTGGCCGTCGGCGAGGAGCAGCCAGCGGGCGCGCAGGCCGGCGCGGTCGAGGGCGGTGAAGTCGTACTCGTTGCGGATGCGCACGGTGACGGAGCGGCCGGAGCGGCGGGGCGAACCGGCCTTGACCAGGGTGATGGCTACGGGCTGGGCGAGGCGGTGGTGCTCGTGGCAGGCGGGGTGCGGTATCCGGTCGGCGGATACGAGGCCGTCGCAGACGAAGTTGGCGTCGTTGGGCGTGTCGCCGAAGTCGCCGCCGTAGGCGAAGTGCTCGCGGCCGTCGGCGGTTTTGACGCGCAGGCCGTGGTCGAGCCATTCCCAGATGAAGCCGCCCTGGATGCCCGCGCGGGTTTTGAAGAGATGGTAGTAGTCGGAGAGGGAGCCGTTGGAGTTGCCCATGGCGTGGCTGTATTCACAAAGGATTACGGGGCGGGCGAGGGGGTGGAGGGGCGTGGGGAGCGGGGCGCGCGGGCGGCCGTCGCGGGGCTGGTTGACCCGCGCGGCGTCGAGCGCGGGGAGGAGGCAGGCGTAGGGGGCGGGCGCGGCGGGGGGGCAGTGGCGGTCGGCGAAGTCGAGGAGCTCGGAGAGGTCCTTGAGGCTCGTGTACATCGGGCAGATGAGGTCGGTGGCGGCGGAGCCGTGGACCCAAGTGGCGTTGCCCTGCCAGAGGGAGATGGCGCCTTCGTAGTGGAGGGGGCGCGAGGGGTCGTGGTGGCGGATCCAGCCGGCGGCGGCATCGTGGGCGGGGCCGTAGCCGGACTCGTTGCCAAGGGACCAGGCGATGATGCTGGGGTGGTTGATGTCGCGCATGACCATGCGGAAGGCGCGGTCGAGCCAGGGGGTGGCGTAGCGGGGGTCCTGGCAGAGGGAGTTGTGGAAGTCGTGCGATTCGGCGTCGGTCTCGTCGATGACGTAGAGGCCGTGTTCGTCGCAGAGGTCGAGGAAGCGCGGGTCGTTCGGGTAGTGGGAGGCGCGGACGGCATTGAAGTTGAGGCGCTTCATGAGGACCACGTCGCGGACCATGGTCTCGTGGGGGAGAGCCTTGGCGTGGTCGGGGTGGTGGTCGTGGCGGTTGACGCCTTTTATGAGGACGCGTTTGCCGTTGATGAGGAGGTCGCGCTGGCGGATCTCGACGCGGCGCTGGCCGGTGCGGACGGTGGCGTGGCTGGGGTCGGCGTGGGAGTTTTTCGGCGGGGTAAGCGAGACGAGGACGGTGTAAAGCGCGGGGTCTTCGTGCGACCAGAGGCGGAGTTTGGCGGCCGGGATAGTGAGCTGGAAACGCGCCGCGCCACGGTCGGTGGGGGCGCGGGCGGGATCGATCTCGAGCACGGCGGGCCGGGCGAGCACGGCGCGGCCGCTCGGGTCGAGGAGTTGCACGGCGACCTTGGTGCCGGGAAGCGGGAGGTTTTGGGGGAAGCCGACCCTGACGAGGACTTCGAGCGCGGCGGGTTTTTTGGCGGGCTCGGCGGGGTCGAGGTGCGGGGTGATTTTGATGTCAGCCAGGTGGATGGGCGGGGTGGCGTAGAGGTGGACTTCGCGGTGGAGGCCGCCGAGCCGCCACTGGTCCTGGTCCTCGAGGAAGGAGGCGTCGGAGTATTGGACGACGAGGGCGACAAGCTCGTGCTCGATGCCGGGGCGGAGGAGCGGGGTGACGTCAAACTCGGCGGGCAGGCGCGAGTCTTTGGAGAGGCCGACGGCGATGCCATCGATGTAGACGGCAAGCACGCTATCGGCGCCGCCGAAGTGGAGCACGATGCGCCTGCCCTGCCAGTCGGCGGGGATGCGGAAGGCGCGGCGGTAGACGCCGGTGGGGTTTTCCGCGGGCGTGAAGGGCGGTTCCTCACGGAAGGGCATCTTTACGTTGGTGTAGTGCGGGCGGCCGTGGCCGTGCATTTGCCAGTTGGAGGGGACGGGGATGGTGCCCCACGCGGCGGAGTCGTTGAAGGGGCGGCCTTCGGCGAAGAATTGCGCGTCGGCGGGGGAGCGTTCGAGGCGGAATTGCCAGGTGCCGTTGAGCGATTGGAACCAGCCGGATGTCTCGCGGGCGCGAGCGCGGGCCTGGCGCGCGGTCGGGTAGGCGTCGAAGGTGGCGCGCGGGGGCAGTTTGTTGAGCGAGGTGAGCTCGGGGGTTTCCCAGGCTTTGACGAGACCGGTGAGGAGCATGGTGGAGAGTGAGGGAGCCGAGGAGGGGTGGACGGCGATGCGCTGGCATCCCAGCTTGCGCGGCCGACGGCAAGCGCGGGACGGACGTTGTAGGGTTGTGTTTTCCCGGAACATTTCCACTGATCCCAAACTTAATGGTCGTCAGCTTCGCATCCTCGCTCCCCGTCGTCGCACAAGCGGCCTTTGCGGAGGAGCTGGTCCCGTATTGGCCGTGGGCGGCGGTTTTGCTCACGGGTGCCGCCGCCGGCTTCGCCGCTGTCTGGCTGGGCACGCAAACCACGCGTCGGGCGGCGCGCGAGCAGGCGCAGGAACTCATCGCGGTGGCGCGGCGCGAGGCGCTGGTCGGGGCCCAGGAGGAGAAGCAGAAGATGGAGAAAGATCTGGCGGGACTCCGCGCGGAGGTGAATCGCGAGCTGGATCGGCGCGAGATCGAGATGGATTTGCGGCTGCGCGAAATCCGCTCGCACGAGGAATCCATCGCCCTGCTCGATCATCAACTGGAGCAGCGCTCGGAGCGCCTCGCCCGCGAGGATAGCGCCATCCGCCAGGCGCGAGACGCGATCCGCGGCCTCTCCAAATCGCTGCGCAAACGCCTCGAGGGCGTGTCGCAGATGGATGCCGACGACATCCGCGACGCGCTGCGCGCCGAGGTGCAACTCGAGTGCCAGGACGAGTTGCGCGCGATGCGGCGGCAGATCCTGGAACGCTCGGAGCAGGACCTGCAATCCGAGGCCAAACGCATCCTGGTGACCGCGATGCAGCGCATGTCGTCACGGCCCAACAACGACATCACCGCCACCATCGTCTCGCTGCCCAACGAGGAGATGAAGGGCCGCATCATCGGGCGCGAGGGGCGCAACATAAAGTCCTTCGAGGCCTCGACCGGGGTCACCCTGCTCATCGACGAATCGCCGCAGATGGTGCTCGTCTCGTCCTTCGACCCGGTGCGCCGCGAGGTGGCGCGCGCGGCGCTCGAGGCGCTCGTGAAGGACGGCCGCATCCACCCGGCCAGCATCGAGGAGGCGGTGAAAACCGCCGCCGCCGAGATCGAGGTCAACCTCCAGCGCGACGGTGAAGACGCGGTGCAACGCCTGGGCATCAATGGCCTGCGCCCCGAGATCATCCAGCTCCTCGGTAAACTAAAATTCCGTTTTTCCTATAACCAGAACGTGCTCGATCACTCGGTGGAGGTCGGCTTCCTCTGCTCGCTCATGGCGAGCGAGCTGGGGCTCGACCCAAACGTCGCCAAACGCGCCGGCCTGCTGCACGACATCGGCAAGGCCATCGAGGGCGACTACGAGGGCAGCCACGCCACCATAGGCGCGGATTTCGTGCGGCGCCACGGCGAGACCGCCATCGTGGTGAACGCCGTCGCCGCCCACCACGAGGAGGTAAAGCCCGAGACGGTCTACGCGGGCCTGGTCATCCTGGCCGACACCATTTCGGCGGTGCGCCCCGGGGCGCGCGCCGAGTCGATGCACACCTACATCCAGCGCCTCGACCGCCTGGAGAAACTGGCGATAGGCATCGATGGAGTGCAGCAGGCCTTCGCCATCCAGGCCGGCCGCGAGGTCCGCGTGGTGGTAAACCCGCAAAAAGTGGACGACGAGGGCGCGCGCGAGATCGGCCGCGTGCTACGCCAGAAAATCGAGGCGGAGCTACAATACCCCTCGACCATCAAGGTGACGGTGATTCGGGAAACGCGGTTTACCGAGACGGCGGTGTAAGCGCGTCCGGGCAGCATCGCGGAGCGGTGACCCGCGTCCACGCCCAGGACCGCGATTAAGTCGCGGCGGAGGGGAACACTTAAAATGCCTTAGGCTCCAGGGCCGCGACTGAAGCGGGAGCGCCGACCGCCGCGCGCGCGGTGCGGGGGGTGATCAGGAGGTAGAACGCCGGGATGATGTAGAGCGTGAGCACGGTGCCCACCACCAGGCCTCCGATCACGCCGATGCCCATCGAGACGCGGCTCTCGGCGCCGGCGCCGAGGGCGAGCGCGATCGGCACGACGCCGAGGATGGTGCAGGCGGAGGTCATGAGGATGGGGCGGAGGCGGCTGACCGAGGCCTCCATCATGGCCGCCAGGGGCGCGATGCCCTGAGTGCGGCGTTGCGCGGCAAACTCGACGAGGATGATCCCGTTTTTGGTCACCAGGCCGATGAGCATGATAAGGCCGATCTGGGAGAACAGATTCAGTGTCTGGTTAAACATCCAAAGGGACGCGAGGGCGCCGGCGAGCGCGAGCGGCACGGTGATGAGGATCGTGATCGGATCGCGGAAACTCTCGAACTGGGCGGCCAGCACGAGGTAGATGAGCAACAGCGCGAGCACGAAGACGAAGCCGAGACTCGAGGAGCTTTCCTCGAAATCGCGCGAGGCTCCGGTGAGTTCGGTGACGAAGCGGCCATCGAGCACGCGCGCGGCGCTGGCGCGCAGGGCGGCATTGCCCTCGCCCAGCGTGTAGGGCGGATTGAGCGTGCCGGAGATGGTGGCGGCGACGTAGCGATTGTAGCGGAAGAGCTGGGGCGGGCCGCTGGTCTCGACCACGGTGATGAGGTTGCTCAGCGGTACGGCGGCGCCGGTGGAGGACTTCACGTTGATGGCGTCGAGGTCGCTGGTCTTGCTGCGGTTCTCCTGCTGGAGCTGGCCGATGACCTCGTATTGTTTGCCGTTGAGGATGAAGAAGCCGAAACGCTGGCCGCTGAGCGCGGCCTGGAGGGTGGCGGCGATGTCGGTGGCGGAGATGCCGAGGTTTTGCGCCTTGGCGCGGTCGATGGTGACGCGGACTTCGGGGCGGTTGAACTGGAGGTCGACGTCGAGGAAGGAGAAAACCCCGCTCTGGCGCGTGTCCTCGAGGTACTTTTCGATCACTTCCTCCAACTGGGCGAGGGTGGAGGCCTGGATGACGATCTGGGCGGCGAAACCCGCGCCGCGCCGCTCGCCGATGGAGGGCTCCTGCGCGACCACGGTGCGCGCGCCGGTCAGCGGGCGGATGGCGCGCTGGAGCCGGGCGGCGATTTCCTGCTGGCTGAACTGGCGCTCGCCGCGGGGCTTTAGAAACACGCGTACGAAACCCGCGTTGGTCGGGCCCGTGCCTCCGGGGCCCCCGGCCGGAGCCTGGGTCATAGTCACCAGCATATCGTCGCCGACCTCCTCGCGCACGATGGCGGAGAGGTCGTCCAGGTAATTGACCGTGTAGTCGAAGGAGGCGCCTTCGGGCGTCGTGCTGCGCACCCAGAGCCGACCGCGATCCTCGAGCGGCGTGAGCTCTCGCGGGATGGAGCCGTAGGAAAAATAGATCGCGGCGATCGAGACCAACAGGACGACGACGGCCAGCCAGGGTTTGCGCAGGAACCAGGCGAGGGATTTTTGGTAGCCGTTGGTCATGCCGACGAAAAACGGCTCGGTGGCGCGGTAGAACCGGTTTTGATGGGCTCCGGTGTGCGGGCGGAGCAGGCGCACACTCAACATCGGCGTGAGGGTGAGCGCGACGAAGGCGGAGATGAGCACGGCGCCGGCGATGACGACGCCAAACTCGCGGAAGAGTTTGCCGGTGAGGCCATCGAGAAAGATGACGGGCATAAACACCACGCACAGGGCTATGGTGGTGGAGATGACGGCGAAGAAAATCTCCTGCGTGCCCTGGATGCCGGCCTGGAGGGGCGACATGCCCTGCTCGATCTTGGCGTAGATGTTTTCCAGGACGATGATGGAGTCGTCCACCACCAGGCCGATGGCCAGCACGAGGCCGAGCAAGGTGAGTACGTTGATGGAGAAACCCGCCGCCGCCATGATCGCGAAGGCGCCGACGATGGACACGGGTATTGAGAGGATGGGAATCAGGGTGCTGCGCCAATCGCGCAGGAAGAGGAAGATGACGATCACCACAAGGCCGAAGGCGATGAGCAGGGTCTCCTGCACCTCGTGGATGGCGCTGCGCACATAGTCGGTGTTGTCGTAAGCCACCGAGAGTTCGATGTCGGCGGGTTTATCGCGCCGAACGACTTCGAGACGCTCTTTGAGACGATCCGAGATCTCGATCTGGTTGGCGCCGGGCTGGGGGCGCACGTAGACGCCGACCATGGGAACCGGGCCGACCTTGAGGCTGGAGCGCAGATTTAGCGGCGCGAGCTCGACGTAGCCGATGTCGGCGAAACGCACGATCTGGTCGCCTTCGCGCTTCAACACGATGCTGGCGAACTCCTCGGGCGTGCTCAGGCGGCTGAGCGTGCGCACGGTCAGCTCCACGCTCGCGCCCTCGACTCGTCCGGAGGGCAGCTCGACGTTCTCGCGTTGCAGGGCCTGGCGCACGTCGAGCGGGGTGAGGCCGTAGGCGGAGAGGCTGGCGGGATTCATCCACAGCCGCATGGCGAAACGCTTCTCTCCGACGAGATCGATGTTGCTCACGCCCGGCACGGTCTGGAGGCGTTCGCGCAGGGTGTCGGCGTAGGCGGAGAGCTCGAGCAGACTGCGCGTGGGGCTGCTAACGACGACGCCGAAGAAGGGGTTGGAATCGGCGTCGGACTTGTTGACGACGGGCGGATTGGCGTCGGCGGGGAGATTACGCACGGCGCGGCCGAGCTGGTCGCGCACGTCGTTGGCGGCGGCCTCCAAATCGATGTTCAAATCGAACTCGATGCGGATCTGGCTGGTGCCCTCGCGACTAGTGGAGGTGAGGGTCTTGATGCCGGCGACTGCGTTGACCGCCGCCTCGATAGGTTCGGTGATCTGCGACTCGATGATCTCGGCGCTGGCGCCCGAGTAAGTGGTGATGATGGTCACCACCGGCGGATCGACCGCCGGGTATTCGCGCACCCCGAGCCGCAGGGCGGCCAGGCCACCCATGAGGAGGATGACCAAGGAGAGCACACCGGCGAGGACGGGACGGTTGATGCTGACAGAGGCGAGAGACATGGCGGACGAGTTAAATACCGGGGGCGCGGGGCGGGTGGCGAGGGGGAGGGCGGGCGTCGGTAAACGGAAAAGGAGCGGCGCGGGCGGGGCGAAAGCAGCGCTGCCGGCGGCTACGTTTTCTGCTCGGTGACCTTCACTGCCTGGCCGGGGCGGAGCTGCTGGATGCCCGAGGTGATAACCAGGGTGCCGGGTGCGAGGCCCTTGATGATCTGGACGTGAGTGGTGGTGCGCACTCCGATGATCACCGGGATGCGTTTCGCGACGCCGCCCTGCTCGACGAAGAGGAACCGCTCCTCCAGGCCCGAGATGAGCGCGATGGCCGGGACGAGGAGCGCCTCGGCGGATTCCTGGATGGTATAGCCGACGTTGGCGAAAGTGCCGGGGAGCAAGGTGCCATCGGGGTTGCTGCACACCGCGCGCAGGAGGATGGAGCGCGTGGCGATGTCGACGCGGGGCTCCACCGCGGAGATCTCGCCGGTGTAGGTGCGAGGGTCGCCGGCGACGGAGAAACTCATGGTGCTACCCGGCTTGATCGCGGAGGCGTAGCGCTCCGGCACGGAGAAATCGACCTTGAGCCGCGCTATGCCCTGTAGGGTGGCGATGCGGGTGGCGGGGTTGACGTAGGAGCCGATGCTAATGAAACGAATGCCCACGACGCCATCGAAGGGAGCGCGGATCTCGGTCTTGGCGATGTCGGCGCGGATGATGTCGGCCTCGGCCGCGAGCACGTCGAGCTCGCCGAGGGCCTCGTCGTACTCGAGTTTGCTGACACCGCCCTCCGCCACGAGGCGGGCGATGCGCCGCTCGCGAAATCGCGAGAGAGCCTGGCGGGCCTCGGCGCGGCGCAGGCTGGCGCGCAACGTGGAGTCGTCGATTTTCAGCAGCACATCGCCCTTTTGCACGCGTTGGCCTTCCTGGAAGTTGAGGGCGATCACCTTGCCGTTCACCTCGGTTTGCAGCTCGATGCTTTCCTCGGCCCGCAAAGTGCCGTTGGCGGCGATGGTCTCTTGGAAAGGCTGCGGATTTATCCGCACCCCGGTGACGCTGAGCGGCGGGGCGGGCGGGCGACCGCCGCCCCCGGCTGGTTTGGCCGCGCCGCCACCCGGGCCTGCGGCGGCCCCCGCACCCGCAGTGGCGGGAGCGGCGGCGGGCCGAAACGATTTCCAGATAAAAAAACCGGCGGTCGCCAGAACGGTGATGCCGACAAGAAAGACAAGAGGACGGTTTTTCACGGGTGGTGCCGAACCGGTGGCGATGGGGTGTGGAGCTTGATATCTATCCGGTTAGCACACGAAGTGCCGCCACCTGGGGGCAGGAAAACCGCTCCAGTGGAATTCAAGCCGAGGGCGCTTGCGTGTGGAATTTATTCAACCCGTCACGCCGGCCATTCTGCGCCGTTCCGCGTCCTGCCGCGCGACGCCGGTTAACTCCGACACGGCGAGCGCGGCGGACAAGATCGGATCGCCAACCTACGCAGTCCCAAGCGCGCCATATTCGCCGGGCATGGCGGCTAGCTGACCGGCCAGGACGGCCGGTTCGGCGTCGAAGAGCCGGGCCAAGAAGCTTTTCTCGGTGAGGTCGCAACGGTGGGTTCTCAACGTGGCGAGCAAGGCGCGCAGCTTGACCGAGGCCGTCCAGCCCTCGATCTCATCCAGCTCGGCGCGAAATTTTCCCGCGAGGTGAAAATGGTGAAACGGCTCGTCCTCGAGCGGGGTAAATTGCGTCGAGACGAGGCGGGGATGCACCGGGGTCAAGGGCGCGTCTTCCCATTGCATACGCTCCGACAACAGCCGGCGGGTCCCGCCCACCGCCTCCGCGCGGAGCGAGTCATGGTCGGCACTCAAGTACCGATAGGTGATCGCATGCAAGTGGGCCTCGTGGGCGACGCGAAACACGTGCTGCTCGCAGGTCGCCTGACCGCGCGCGGCATCCGGGATGAGCACGGTGACGAGATAAACCGTCTCGCCCCGGGGCGAGAGGACTCCGCATTCGCAAATAATTTCCTCGGTAGTCATCGGGGTGGGGATTTTTGGCTTCAGCCGCAGGATATCCAGAGCCCGCACCGGCGGGGACCAAGGGGACAACGAGAAATTAAAACCATCTCGTATCATACTGCATCGGGGCGGGCTTTGTCTGTCGGCTGAAGGCGATGATCCTTGTAGGGCATCGCCCTACAGGCAGCGAGATTTACGAAACTCAACCGTCACCCGAGCCGGTCCGCGACGACTCTGGACGACTGCCGTGCCAGTTTAGCGCCGTAAAGACGGCCACCGAGCGGGTTTCACACGATTTTATCACCACGATCCACCCAGCGGATCGCGTCGCGGACAAGTTCGGCGGCGTCACCGTAGCCGAGCTTTTCTTTAATGCGCGCGCAGTAGGCTTGGATCGTCTTGATGCTCACGTTTAAATCGTCGGCGATTCGGCGCGTGCTGTGGCCGTTGCCCAGACGGCTGAAAACCTCGAGTTCGCGATCACTGAGCGTCTCGACCGTGTCGGCGACGGTGTGGTTGATCACGCGTTCCGCGAGTCGGCCCAAGATGGGTTGGTTGGCGTAAAGCCGACCGGCGGCCACCTCGCGCACCGCCTCGGCAATCTGGCGGGTGGACTCGCGCTTGGTAACATAACCTTTTGCTCCGGCACGAAATGCTCGTTCTATATAAAACATTTCCTCGTGCATCGACAACACGACCACGCGCGTGGACGGCACCTGGTCGGCGAGGTCCTTGATGAGATCGAGGCCGGAGGATTTTTGCAGCACGAGGTCGACGATGGCCACATCGGGCGGGTTTTTACGCATGGCGTCTAACCCCTCGGCGGCGGTGGCGGCTTGGCCGGCGACCATCAAACCCTCGGATTGGCGCAGCAAGTTGGTGAGCCATTCGCGGACGAGCGGGTGATCATCCACGATAAAAACACGGGTGGGCTCGGGGCTCATGGTTCAGGCGCCGGTCAGCGGAACGAGGCAATCCACGCAGGTGCCACCGCCCCCGGCGGGCGCGATGCGCAAACGCCCCCCGAGCAATTCGGCGCGCTGGGCCATGATGTGGAGGCCCATGCCGCCCGGAGCGGATTCCGACGGGGAGGACGCGCCCAGCCCGCGACCGTTGTCGACGATGGTGAGCGCGGCGAAGGCGTTGGAGTTAACCAAGCGCACGGTGACGCGATCCCCGCCCGCATGGCGCAGGGCGTTCCGCACCGCCTCGCGGGCGATGTAAAAAAGGTGGGACGCTTGGTTGACGTTCAGGCTGGTCGGTTCGCCCTCGGTGGTGAGCTGGCAAACCACGCCCTGCTGGCGGGTGGTGGCGACGAGTTCTTCGAGCTCGGAGACGAGGTTTTCCGGCTGGATATGGTCGAGCAGCAAACCGCGCGCGACGTTCCGCGTCTGCTCGATGCCGGCGCGGACCAAATCCTCCACCTGCCGCGCATGGTCGGCGAGCGGATCACCGCGATCCGCCAACCGAAGGGCGAGAATATCCGCCGCCATGGCGGTGGCAGTAAGGTGTTGGCCAAGACCATCATGCAACTCGCGTCCGATGACGCCGCGTTCGTTGCGCGCGGATTCGAAAAGCGTGTTTTGCAAACGCTCGCGCGCCGCGACCGCCTGCTTCAGCGCGGTCGTCCGGGTTTGCACTCGCTGCTCCAGCTCGCGATTGAGCTGCAAGAGCTCGTGAATGACCACCGCCACGATGATATAGACCAGCAAAAGACTGAGGCGCGAGGCGACGGCATGGAGCAAACCATCGGTATCGGAAAATGTTACCCCGCCATAGGTAAAGTCGCCAAAGAAACGAACGACCGCGCTGAAAAGCGCGATGGAGAGCCCCCACCATAGCCCTAACCAACTGACGGCAAGGATGATGGGCAGCATGTAAAAAGCCTGGCGGGCGAGCACGCCGTCGGAAGCCAGAAACACCCAGCCGATCAATGCCGTGATCACACTCACGATCAGCATCGACACCATGCGCCCATGAGCCGGCGGATCGACCAGCGCGGCAAACAACCGCTGACTGATCGTGAGCGCGGAACCTGCAGGCGGAGAGTAGGTCGGGGACGGGCGATTCACCGGTAAGTAAATCCATTGAGCAGGCCGCGTGCCGTTCGACGGGGCTACCTGGTCGGCGAGGCGGGAAACTCCGCCGCCGACGAGATAAACTTGCCCACCCGTCACCCGCGCCGGGCGACTTCCAAGCGTTGGAACGCAAACCGGGAATAAAAAGCGTTCGCCTTGCGTCTCGCCCGCAACCAATTAGGCCTGCGATTGATAAAGAATACGATTTCTTCTTCAACGCCGCCTGACTTTGGGTGATTTCCGATTATTTACTGTTCCGAGGCGCAGGCCCTGTCCGACCCACCACCATGAAAAAGCTAATTCTTCTTATGATCATCAGTCTTGGCCTCGTTCGCCTCCACGCGGCCGAGCCGCAGAAGGCCACCTTTGCGGCCGGTTGTTTTTGGTGCGTCGAGGCGATTTATGAAAAGGTGCCCGGGGTGCTTGATGCCGTCTCGGGATTCTCCGGAGGCAAGTCCGATGCGCCGACCTACGCTTCGCATGGCGACCACACCGAGACGGTGGATGTGACTTTCGATCCCGACCGGGTCAGTTACGAAAAACTTCTGAGAATTTTCTTCAAATCGCACGATATCACCAATGGCCGGGGAGTCGCCCCCGACTTTGGCCGCAGTTATCGGCCCGCCCTATTTTATCGCACCCCGGAGCAGTTGGCCACCATCGAGCAGGTGAAAGTAGAATTACAAAAAACCCTCAAAAAGCCCATCGCCACCGAGATCACGGCCTATGTGAAATTCTGGCCGGCGGAGCAGTATCACCAGGATTTCGAGAAACGAAATCCCAACCATCCCTATGTGAGGTCCGTCAGCCTGCCCCGCGTGCGGGAAACGCTCGGTGAATAAATCGGGTCAGCTACGCGGTAAAAGGCGGTCGGCCGCCCAATTGTAAGCCTGATTTCTCATTCGCGACCACGGTGCCCGTATACTTATTGCGCGGGTTTCCGGGCTTTTTCGATGGATTGTATGTCGGCCAGATGGCGCTGGATGACGGGCAGGTTCTCCACCGCGAGGCGACGCACATCCACGTTGTCAAATTTCGTGGCGCGCCCGAACTCACGAACATCGCGCTCGTGATCGATCGTGATCATTTTTATAAACTTCGCGTCGAACTCGAGACCCGTTTTTTTCTTTAAATCATCCAGGCCAGCCTGTTTCGATTCACCCGGCGTGGCTGGCAAAGTGACGCCGACCTGAATCGCCGTCTCCTGGATACGCATTAATAACATGGCCTGGTCCTCCACCATGATTTTGCCGTAGGCGCGGATTTCTTCGGTCGTCCCCCGGGTGGCGGCCAATTGGCCTTGCGCGCTTTCCATCATTCTCGCCTCGGCGGCATCAACCAGGAATTTGACGGCGTCTTCACCCAAGCGGGTGGTGGTGCCGATTTGCTTATTGGCCGCCTGCGCTTGGGCGACGACGTCGGTCTGCGGGTTCAGACTACAGCCGGCGAAAACAAAGGCGATGGCGCACATCGTAAAGATGTATCTCGCGCGAAGAGAACCTGATTTTAGGCACGGAGTACGGCGAGGAGAGCAGTTTATCATCGGGCGACGTTATCGCTTTTATCATGCCGGTTTCATTCCGTAAACGGTTATTAACTATCCAGCAACAGGTTAAAGTTCTAATGCCGTGTAAAGACAAGCCTTTCGGCAACGGTGAGTATGCATTACGCATCTTTCGGGCTCACGAATGGAGGGCGATTCGTCTCGCGGTCCGACGGACTGGGTCTCCCGTGTGCATGCAAGAGGCCCCCATGGCAAGGGGAGGCGCGCACGGGGCGACGTGGCGAAAACCTATTTACCAAGGTTTTAGATGCTTATTGTTTTTGGTAAAGAAGCCGTAACATCCACATAAAGTCGCAGAAAGTGCAGAAGAAAAATTGGTTTTGCGTTTTGTGCCCCATTTACGGTCCATTCTCCAGAAATGGCCCGAGTGTCGAATGATGTTACACGGATAGAATCAATCTAAACTCCGACGCTTCCACCGATGATTTCTAAACTACCACGATGGATTTGGGAGGGGGCGTGGGCGCTGGCCTTCGTGGCCGGTTTTGTTAACGTCGTTGGGGTGCTGGGTTTTGAACACCAGGCCGTCACTCACCTGACCGGCACGACTTCCATGCTGGCGGTGGCGTTGGCGTCGCTTGACCTTGCGGCGACGCTCCACTTCGCGGCCATCATCAGCTCCTTCGTCGCGGGCACCGTGCTCAGTGGCTTCCTCATTCAGGACAGCACCCTCCAGCTTGGACGCCGCTATGGCGTCGCCCTGCTTTTAGAGTCTATTCTACTTTGCGTCGCCGTCCCGCTGCTGACGCGCAACAGCCTCCTCGGCATTTACTGCGCGTCGTGCGCCTGCGGCCTCCAGAATGCGATGGTTAGCACCTACAGCGGCGCAGTCGTCCGCACGACCCACATTTCCGGTATGTTCACCGACCTCGGTATTTTTTTGGGGCACTCTCTGCGCGGTCTTCCCGTGGACTCGCGGCGCCGCCGCCTATGTTTTCTCATTATCTCAGGGTTTCTCTGCGGCGGCGTCGGAGGAGCGATTGCTTTCCGTCATCTCAGCTATTCAGCGCTCTTCATTCCCAGCGCTCTCACCGCCGCCACATCTCTCGCCTATGGCACCTACCTATTCCTCCACCGCCGAAAGAGCTGACCACGATGCCGTTAAGAAAAATTAAAACTGACCATAAATCAATGATCGTTAAACGTTTAATGCCATGATTTACGCTCCCCCGCGCTCCAAGCCGCCTTCGCTATTACGTTGAAATCAGGAGTTGGTCAAACGAGGCCGGTGCGTTCGATCCGATTTAAGGGAGGTCCTAAATTCATTTCCGGGATTTGATTTTTTAAAAACTCGGCCACCACGAGCGCTGATGCGTTCGCAAAAGCAGGAGTAGATTGGCGTTAAGTTTATGTTTTCAAGAGGTTTGAGCGAGGTAAGTGGTGGCT